>JAFAHB010000230.1 GCA_019237435.1 Vulcanimicrobiota bacterium | reverse complement strand
CCGTTGCCGTACGGCACGGCATACGTTCGCGCCGGCTTGTCGGCGTCCCGTGGAAAAGCCACGATGTTGCCTTCGTTGGACTCGAACTCGTAGTTGCCGGCAAAGAGCGTGCCGTCGAGGCCGTAGGCCAATCCATCGGCGGCGACGATGCCGTCGGTCAGCGTGCGCGACGGCTTCCCGTGCTCGCGCGCAAAGAAGTCGACCGCGGTGTTTACCGAAACGACCAACGCGTTTTGCGGATCGAACGTATCGGCGCCCACCCATCGCTGTCTCGGCAGATCGCGGAAGGTCACGACTTTGCCTTGGGTTTGACCGGCACGGAATTTAATGACATTCCACGCGATTCCGCCGGTGTTGTTGACGACGAAGACGTTATTCGACGCGTCGATGCCGACGCCGACTGCAATGTTGATCGGCGACTGCAAATAACTCGACGGGTACATTTTACCCGCGGGGTAGATGGCGACGTAACCCGAGGTCGAACCGCCGAGCCTCACGTGACGGCGAAACTCGCGATCTTTCGGACTCGCGAAGACGAAGCACTGAATCGAGGGCGCCATCCCGCAGAGATTGGCAACGTACATATCGCCGGCGGCGTCGAACGTGCCGCCCGACGGGCCGTCGAGGCCTGCGGTGTAACTGCGGAGCAGCTTGCCGAAGGCCGGCGTGTAGACGTTGATGTATCCGCGCCCGTTGCTGACCGAGTTGACGACCGCAACATACACATTGCCTTTGCGATCGGTCCAAACCCCGTCCGGAAAGCCCGAGCTGATGGTTAACGATCCGAGCGCCGACGTATTCTTGCCGTACGCATCGTAGTAGTAGACCGTTCCGTTACCGGCGTTCCAGTCCAGCGTCGTCGCGTAAAGATACTCTTTGAGTCTCGCGTGGGACGGCTCGACGTGTGAAGGGGAAACGAGCGGGGGCGTGAGCTGCGCGCCAGTGCGTGCGCCGCCGTGGCACCCGCTGACGCCCAATGCCGCGCCCAGCGCAATCGCAACGAAACGCAACGACCGGCGACCCCAATGCATGGATCTTGACCTCCTCGAATCCGGGGGCTAGGGTCTATTCCTCGTCAGAGGTTCGTCATCCGTTCCAGCCGCTCCGGATACCGCGCTCCTTGCACTGCGATCTTCGACGCGGCACCATCAATTTCGCGCAGGTCCTCGGCCGAAAGTTCCAAGCCCGCCCCGCCGAGATTTTCTTCGAGGCGATTCAGCTTCGTCGTACCGGGAATCGGAACGATCCACGGCTTTTGCGCGAGCAGCCACGCGAGCGCGATCTGCGCCGGCGTCGCGCCCTTGCGGGCCGCAATTTCATGGAGCAGATCGACGACCGCGCGATTCGCCTTGCGGTTCTCCTCGGTGAAGCGCGGCAAGCCGCTTCGAAAATCAGCACTCTCAAACGTCGTCGTCTCATCGATCTTGCCGGTGAGAAAGCCTCGACCCAGCGGACTAAAAGGGACGAAGCCGACTCCAAGCTCTTCCAGCGCCGGCAGAACCTCGGCTTCGGGCGCCCGCCACCAGATCGAGTACTCGCTTTGCACGGCCGTCAACGGCACGACGGCATGTGCGCGGCGAATCGTGTTGACACCGGCCTCGGACATACCGAAGTGCTTCACCTTGCCTTGAGCGATCAGCTCCTTAACCGCTCCGGCAACCTCTTCGATCGGAACCTTCGGATCGACACGGTGCTGATAATAAAGATCGATTGCATCGGTCTTGAGCCGTCGCAGCGATCCTTCCACGGCCTCTTTGATGTGCTCGGGCCGGCTGTTCACGCCGGTTTGCTTGCCGTCGGCGCCGAACTCGAATCCGAACTTCGTCGCGATGACGACCCGATCTCGGCATGCCGCGAGCGCCTCGCCGACGAGTTCCTCATTTGTGAACGGTCCGTAGGCTTCGGCGGTGTCAAAAAGGGTTACACCGCGATCCACGGCCGACCGCAACAGCGAGATCATCGCCGCTTTGTCGGGATACGGCGGGAAGGCAAAGTTCATTCCCATGCATCCCAGTCCGAGTGCCGAAACTTCGAGCTTGCTCTTTCCAAGCGTCCGCTTCTTCATTTCATGAAACCTCGAGCAGAGACCCAAGACGCTTGGCAGCGTTAGCGCTACGGCTTACATCGCGCTAAACAGGATCGCCGCTATGAGCTGTGCCTACGGTGAGGCGGCCGTCTGAACGTTCGTGGGAACTGCTTCCGTTGCGATGTCTTCGTAGTTCGGCCAGACCGTTGCGTGCTTGAGATCCTTGATGAGGTCTGCTTTCTGCTGCGGGGTCATCTTCGCGATGTATCCGTCGTATTGGTCCCAACGGGTCTGAAGCGACTCGGCAAACGACGGCACCCACGTCTCCGCAATCGGCTGACGTCGCGTTGCCGTCAGGGTCGCGTACGACTTGTCAAACGCCGCAATCGCGTTGGCAAAATCGGTCGCGTATTTCGAATTCCGAGTGGAATCGAAGGACGACGTCGTCACCGCCTCCACCATGAAGCCCGCATAGGCGTTGGCCTTCTCCTGAAGGGCGGTGTACGCAACCGCGAGGTTATTGACGTCGGCCGCGTCCAGCGAACGCTTCGTGTTGTACACTAACGCAACCGCTTGATTGCGCGTGGAGCTGAAGGGCGCGAAGCCTTGATTGATCTGCGCGTCCGCGCTCGTTTTATGCGTGCAGCTCGCTGCGGCCAGACCGATCGCCGCCGCCATTATGATCTGCCGAGAAAACTGTTGCTTGCTCATGTCGGCTCTATACCCCACAAACGAGCGCCTACCGCAAGCAGGCGCACGGCAGTCATTTTAGGGCGCGCCGCGAATAGCATTTGGGTGCGAATGCAGGCTCATTTTGCGCTAGTCCTCGGCGTCGCGGCTGTTCTTGCAGCCTGCACGCATTCGGATTACATGCCGAACGTTATTCAACTGAGTCCCAGCGGAAGCTCCAGCAATCCCGCGCCCGAATCGATATCGAAATCGTTCACGCTCACGGCAGTCGAGGACGGCTACACCGGAGTCTTCACCGCCGACACGGTGGTCGGAACGTGTTGGGTAGTGCAAGCGCCGATCACAACCGGCGGCGCGTGGACGGTCGTTCCCCAGGGCACGACGTGTCCGCACCTCGATACCGAGAAAATATTGGTCAAGGATCAGAAGGGCAACGCCGCCGCCACCTACATCCGCTCGACGCAATAAGTCTTGTCATCCTGAACGGAGCGCGCGGCGCGCACAGTCGAGCCCGCTATCTTCCAGCTCATTCAAGCGCGCGGTGAGGATATTGGTCGGAATCCCAGGCAAACGGCGTTGAATGTCACTGAAGCGTTTTGGCCCGATGAGAAGCAAAGGAGATTCAAAGTGCCGAGCATCACCCCGTTCCTCTGGTTCACCGGTCAGGCCGAAGAAGCGGCCAACTTCTACGTCTCGGTTTTCAAAAACTCAAAAATCACCGACGTGAGCCGTTACAGCGAGGCCGGCCCGGGGCCGGCCGGCTCGGTGATGACGATGGAGTTTGAGCTCGACGGCCAACCGTTCATGGCCATGAATGCGCCAACGAGCGATCCCTACGTGCGCGACGATGACTTCTCGCAAGGCAAGATCGCGCTCTTCGTTAGCTGCGAAACGTCAGCCGAGCTCGACGAGCTCTGGGATAAGCTCTCCGACGGCGGCCAAAAGCTGCCATGCGGCTGGGTCGCCGACCGGTACGGGTTCGCCTGGAACATCGTCCCGCAAGGTTTGCGCGAGGTAATCGGCGGCGACGACGAAGAGCGCTCGCAACGCGCGATGCGCGCGATGCTCCAAATGAGGAAACTAGACATCGACGAGCTCCGCCGTGTCTACAACGCCTAACTCTAACGGAAAGGAACAATCGTGAAACACCCGGTCATGCATTTTGAAATCATGGGGCATGACGCGCCGAAGCTGCGCAGCTTTTACGCCGACGTGTTCGGCTGGGACGTGGCGCCCCCGATTGAAGGGTCGGCAGTCGAATACACGATCGTCGAGCCCGTACCGCACTATCAGCGCGGAATCGCCGGCGGAATCGGCGTGGCGCCGCAAGGTTACGACGGACACGTGACCTTCTACGTGGTCGTGGACGACATGGAAGGCGCTTTTTCCAAAATCGAAGAGCACGGCGGCTCCCGCATGATGGGGCCGGACAAAGTGCCCAACGGTCCGATCATCGGACTCTTTCGCGATCCCGAAGGCCACACCATCGGCCTCGTCGACCCCTGCGGTGCGACGCGTGGAGCACCGATGGGTCTCGCACCGTTCGTCTTCTTTAATGGACGTTGCCAAGAGGCGCTCGAGTTTTACAAAAAGGCGCTGGGCGGCAGCTACGAGATCCACATGAAGGACGGCGACAAAGTGCAGTACGCGAAGTTCACCGCTCCCGGCATCAATTTCGAGGCTGCCGACGGATCGTCGTCGTCACCCGTCAATCCCAACGAGGGAAACATCTCGCTCTCGCTCGACGTTCCCGACGCCATCCAAGCCGAAGAAATTTTCCGCGCACTCTCCGATGGCGGCAGCGTCGACCACGAGTTCGGGGACGTCGAATGGGGCGGAAAGTTCGGCGGCCTCAAGGACCGCTTCGGCAACGAGTGGTTCGTCTCGTCGCAATCCCCGGTGTCATCCTGAACGAAATCCTTGTCGCCCTTCGTCCCCCGCCCCTCGACTCCGCTGGGGGTGACGCGGGCGGTTTTGCCCACTGTTGCTTGACAGACGGCGACTTCGCGGCGTGATAATTTAAGTGCAGCAAGTTTCAAGTGAGGAGAAGATTATGCCCTATGTGACAGTCGGCCGCGAGAACTCCGGCCAGATCGACCTGTACTACGAAGACCACGGCGACGGGCTACCCGTCGTTCTGATTCACGGCTATCCGCTCAGCGGCCGTGCGTGGGATAGACAGGTTCCCGTGCTGCTGGAAAGCGGCTTCCGCACGATCACTTACGATCGGCGCGGCTTTGGAAAGTCAAGCCAACCGGCGACCGGCTACGACTACGATACCTTTGCCGAAGACCTGCACACGCTGTTGGAAGAGCTGGACCTCTATGATGTGACCCTGGTCGGCCACTCGATGGGGACCGGAGAAGTGACGCGCTATCTGGGGCGATATGGATCGAAGCGCGTCGCGCGAGGAGTGCTCATCTCGCCGATTCCGCCTTTCCTGCTGCAAACGCCCGACAATCCCGAGGGCATCCCGGCAAGCGTATTTGACGGCTTTATCGACACCGCAAAAAAAGACACGCCGGCGTGGATGAAAGCGTTCCTCGACCTTTTCTACAACATCGACAAGTTTCGCGGGACGCTCGTCAGCGATCAGGCCTATCAAAGCAGCTTGAACATCGCTACTGCGGCCTCAGCTCTCGCTGGAGTCGCCTGCATCCCGACGTGGGAGACCGATTTTCGTGCCGATCTTGCGAAGATCAACGTGCCGATGCTCGTGATCCAGGGCGATGACGACCGGGTGCTGCCGTACCCGAAGACCGGCGCGCGGCTACCTGATTTCCTCAAGGATGCGGAGTTCGTGACTATCAAGGAGGGTCCGCACGCGATCGCTTGGACGCACGCCGATCAAGTCAACGAGGCGCTGCTAAAGTTCGTGCCTTCGCTCGCAGCAATCTGACGGCATCTCATCGGGCAAGTGCCGCTAGTGCTCCGTCCAGCGCCTCATCAGGCGCAAGCAATGCACCGGCGGCGCTTGCTTTTTCGAACGCTTCCGAGGTGAGTTGTTGCTGCAGCAAAGATACGGCGAGATTCCTTGGGCGCGGCTTTATCCGCCGCGTCGACGCCCTCTGCCTGAAGCAGCGGAATCGACGTGACCCGCGAGCAATCTGATGTTGAAAGGAGAAGATGAATCGTGTCGCACCACTACTCGGGCCCCGATCTGACGTTTCCGCACGGGGATGCACGTTTGGATTTTACCGATCTGTACGTCTTTCCGAAGCCCGGTGACGGAAGCAAGTCAATTCTGATTATGGACGTCCACCCGTCGGAGGGCCTCAACCCCAAAGGACCTACAACGACCGAACCGTTTTCGACCAAGGCGCTCTATGAGTTCATGATCGATGCGGACGGCGATGCCGTGGTGAATATCGCGTATAGCGTGGCGTTTGCCGCTTCCAATGGAGGGGCGCAGAGCGCAACGGTGCGCCGTATCGAGAGCACGCGATCCGAACGCACCAGCGATGACGGCAAGGTCGTTGTTGACGGTGCGCCCGTCTCAGCGGCGCGTGAGGCAAAGGCGACGAGCGCCGGCGATTATCGCTTCTTTGCCGGCTGGCGCAGCGATCCGTTCTTTTTCGACACAATGGGCGCGCTCAACAACCTGCAATTTACCGGTCAAGATTTCTTCGCCGAGAAGAACATCTGCTCGATCGTGCTTGAGGTTCCGAACTCTGCGCTCGGTTCTGCGAATCTGAACCTCTGGGCCCGCACGCTCGACGGCGCCTCAGGAAGTTGGGTTCAGGCCGACCGGGGCGCCCACGCCTCGCAAGAGCCCTTCCTCGCCGGAGATCAGAAAGTTGCATACCTTTCAGGAGAACCGGCGAACGACGCGCGCTTCGTCTCGCTCTTCGCGCACGCGCTCGAGCACACGGGCGGCTACACCACGGACGAAGCAACGCGCGCGGCCGGCGAACTTCTGCCCGATATCATGCCATACCGGCCGGGACGCGCAGCACTATATCCCGGTAACGGCCGCGCTCTTGCCGACGATGCCGTCGCGCAC
>JAFAHB010000197.1 GCA_019237435.1 Vulcanimicrobiota bacterium | reverse complement strand
ACACTCAACGCTCACGTCGCCTATCGGCACGCCGGTTACGAGTACGGCTTGTACGGAACCAATCTCACGAACGTCTACGCCTACCCGTTCACCGTTGAGGGCGGTGGAATTATCTACGGAGGCATACCGGGCGCTCCGGTCATACCGACCAATGCTTACATCCTACAAGGCGCTCAGGTGCTGTTTGTCGTCACCAAAGCAATTTAAAAGAGAATCGTTTGAAAATCGCCGACGTGTTCGAAACCGACGCGCCTATAGAGCGCGATCGCGGCTTCGTTGAAATCGTTGACGTAGAGCGAGAGCGTCGGTGAGGCGTCGAGCAGCCGATCGCAAATCGCCGCAAGCGATGCGGTAGCGAGCCCGCGGCCTCGCATCGCCGGCGGCGACCAGATCCCTTGCAGCTGAACCGTTCGATCGCACCACGGACCGACGTTGCAGAAAAAGCAGAGCCGTCCGTTCGTTTCGCCGATCCACCACAGCTCTCGCTCGATCATCTGCCGGATTCCCTCGGCAAATTCCGGCGAGCGCAGACGCGGGTCGTAGGCCAGCTCGTGGCGGATCATCTCCGCCGATCCGTCGGCGACCGCGCTCCATTCGTCGATTCGGGCGTGCCGCACGTTCGTGCTCCGTTCGTACGGGCGCAGGCGCGGGCGATCGATTGCCATCACGAGCTGACGATCGCGCACGAGGCGCGGTGGAACGTGCCACTTCCGAACGGCTTCCCAAAAGGCCCGCACAGTGTCGCGCTGACCGAGAATCATGCGCTCCCCTCGATGCCGCTTCACATACTCGCCGAAGGCCGCGATCGCTTCGGGCTCGGCAGCGATTGCGAGCTGCCGTCCGCAATATGCGACCCCGATGACGCGCTCGTCCGCAAGCGCTACCGCGACGTTCTTGCGCGCCGGGGCTTCCGGATCGTGAAGCAAAACGTGCTTTAGAAAAACGTTGAGATAAGGCGAGCGCGAGAGGTAAGTCAGCGCGCGCGCTTCGGTGCTGCGCGTAACGCTTTGGATCACTGGGGGCCGAGCGTGACGTCCATCAACGGCTTGCTCGTCGGCTCCCTGCTGCCGCCCTCCGGCTCGAGCGTAACGGCCACCTCAGACGTAGATTGAGCATCCGCGTTAAGAATGATCAACGCGACCCCGCGCGCGTCGGGCAAAAACGTCGGCGACGCGCTCATCTTGGTCGAGCCTTTTTCAAGCGTCCACGCCTGGTAGACTTTCCCGCGCGGAGGCTCGGGCAAGGCGTGGATCGCGAGGTAGATTCGCATTCCGTGCGTGATCACTTCGCCCCCCGCTACGGGATAACGGTGCGCGTGCGAGTCGAGCACGTCGGAGAGCGCGATGCGCTCGTTGACCAACTCGCGCGCGAGCACTCGGGATCGCTCGGAAAGCGTCACGATCTGTCGCTGGGTCTGCTTGAGCTCTCCCAGCAGCGAGATGTTCGCAATCGATGAAATGAGCGCGATGGCAAAGCACGCGGCCGCTACCAAATACGCGGGCCATGCGGCGGCCTTTTTCATCTCGCGTATCTTCACAAGGAGGCTTCGAGGCCCTTTGCGCCGCCTCGTCGTACCTGTGACGCGTGGAGCCGCTGGACTTACTGCGCGCGAAGATTTCGGGCTTTCCCGGTTATGACGGCGATTCCGAGCGGCGGCATTCCGACGAGTACGTTCGATCGTATCTGGGCGAGGCGCTGTCCGAGTTCGCCGCTCGCTGCAAGCTTTCACCCGACCTGCAAACGCGGCTCGAGGATCTGGTTTTGCGCCTCGAATTCGCCGATCCGCACGACTTTATAAATCACCATAACGTCGCCGCGAAACAGGCCGATGACGGCGGTGCGGTTGCGGCAGCCGATGCGGCCGCGGTCGAGCTCGCCGATCGCGCTGCGACGTTCGATCCGGCGGCGATGGAACAGTATCTGAACGAAGTCGCCGCCGTGCTCGACGAACGCGCGGCTGCGATTCGCGCCGCGGAACTGCGATGACGTAATCGTTGTCACCGCTGGTTACGATTGCAGCGATCGTGCTGCATCTGCTGCCGGTTCCCGCTCGCGTCGAAAACCTTCCCTGTAATTCGCGCCTCGCTCGCGTTCCGCAGACCGTTGCGCCGGACTTCGATCGCGGCGCGCGCGCCGAGCTCGACGAGCGATGGCAAGCGCTTGGAATCGGCTCACTGCGCACGGTAACGAGCAATCCCGGCGTTGCGGTGACTTACGATCGCTCGCTCGGGCCGCAAGCGTACCGGCTGACGGTCGAAAACGGGCGAGCTTCGATCGCGGGCGGCGACTCGGACGGGGCTTTCTATGGCGCGATGACGCTCGCGCAGCTGCCGGTGCGCGTAAACGGCGCATGGACGATGCCGTGCGCGCGTGTCGAAGACCGCCCCGCCCTGCGCTGGCGCATTCTGTCCGACGACGTTTCTCGCGGGCCGTTGCCGACGATGCGTTACTTCGAGGAGCGCATACGAACGATCGCGGCCTTCAAGATGAACGGCTACTCGCCGTACATGGAGCACGTCTTCATCAGCCCCACCGAT
>JAFAHB010000168.1 GCA_019237435.1 Vulcanimicrobiota bacterium | reverse complement strand
CACCGTACGGAGGGACTCATCATGGCAAGCGTTCCTTGGGAATCGGATTACGGCAGCGCGCTCGCACGCGCGACGACGGAGCGCAAGTTCGTCTTTTTGGACGTTTTCAACCCTGGTTGAGGGGGATGCCAAGCGCTGGATACCGTGACGTATCCTCAACCACCGGTCGTCGAAACGATCGTCGCACATGGGATTCCGCTTCAGTTCGATACCTCGAAAGCCGAGAACAATCGGTTCCTGCACGGCATCCATCATATCTGGACGCCGGACATTCGGATCCTGAATCACGACGGCTACGAGCTCTATCGCTGGGACGGTTTCTTGCCGCCGCCGGAGTTCATGGGCCGGGCGCTCTGCGGATATGCGATGGCTTACCTGCGCTTAAAACGCTTCGACCAAGCCGAGGCGCTTTACGCCGACGTGCTCACGCGCTTCTCGACGACCTACGCAGCCGCCGAGGCGCAATACTATCTCGGCGTCGCGCGCTATCGCCGCGACCCCGATGGCAACGAGCTGCTCACGCAGTGGGCGAACCTGCGCTCGCGCTATCCGCTCAGCGAGTACCGCGTGAAGCAATCGTTCAAGGAGCTGCCCTAGTAGCTGAACGATTGTAGCTGGTCGGCGTTGGGACCGGTCGCGTAACCGATGCGCAGCTTCGGATTGACCGCGACGTAGGCCAAGACCGCCGAGAACGTGTTGGGGAAGTTGAAGCCCGTTATCGTCTCTTGCACGTTGCCTTTTTCGTCATAGATGTAAACGATGGAGCCGCCTGACGGCGCGCTCGGCTGCGTCACGATGAAGAGATGGTTCGTCTCGTCCACCGCAACCGCGCCGCCGCCAAACCCTTCGCCGCCCTCGCCTGGCATCTCTACGGCGAATCCGGTCTTCGCTTTGAGATCGTAGAATTCGACGTCCGAGTCTTCGGACGTCGTCGTACACATCGTGTGCGTCGTCTCGTCGATGGCAACTCCCATGACGGAACCGCTTCCGACACTCGGTGAAAAAATGGCGTGCTTGCCGCTCTTGCGGTCGTCGACGTCGAATGAGGGCGCTTCGAAGGGATTGAATGGATAGGTGAAGACTTGCATCGGCACGATGACCTGACTCGTTACGGTGTCTTGAGCTACGAGGATCGGCGTACCGAGCTCTTCATCCGGAAGCAGTCTGTCTTGCGGCGAAAAGGTGTTTGCTTCGATGTCGGATATGTAAACGTGAATGCCGCCCCTGGGCCCTATGAAGTTTTGGTCGACCATGACGGCGTTGGTCGTAGTGCTCTGGTTCACGGCAACCCAGCCTTCATTGGGGTCGACCAACAGATTTTTACGATGCAGTGGAGTCCAGCGGCCGCTCACCTTCGCTCTGGATATGGGACTCACCGTGGGAAACGTGTCGGTACGTTGGAAGTCCTTCGAGTGCAAATCGAGATCGTCAACGAGGGCCACGTCGTTGGCAAGAATCCTCAGGACGATGTACTGACGGGTGACGCTGCCGCGCCCGCCGGGTTGAAACGAGCCGAGTTTTGTAATCTTGGCCGTCTTCAGATCGAACGCTTCCAAGCGCGTTCCGTTGTTGTAACCCGCCGAAAGCAGACCGATGTCTTCGGTTTGGTCCACATCCCAGCCGGTGATCGTTCCCTCACCGGCGGCGGTGAGCACCGGTCCGAGCGCTGCGCCCGCACTTCTTATGCCGGCGCGCGTCGTTGAGCCTGCGCCTGCGGCGGGCGGAGAGACCTGCGATCCGGCGTTGCATCCCGCCAAAACTGCAACGACTATGACTGCGGCGAGCTGCAGCCGGTTCCGACGGCACATTCCCATGCAACGGCGCTCCTTTTCATTCGATGCCGATGGGCGCATCGTAGAGAAGCGCGATGAAGAAAGCCTGAAGGCTCCGGTCCGTGGGTACGCGGGGATCTGGTTGCGGCTGGCGCTCGCTCGCATGGGGCAAGCCCACTTGGCCGTCCACCGTTCGCTCTGTATATCCATGTTTGCACGTACGTTGTCGTGTGGTATCAGCTTGCCATGAGAACGACGTGGCGACCACACGAAAAACATGGGCGGCTGACGGTGCAAAGCGATCTCCCCGACAGCGTCTATGCGTTTCCCAAGCAGCGTAAGGAACCGTTGACCGATGCAAAGCACGTGCGCAATGCCGTGGCGCGGTTCGATCAAGTCACAGACGTCCCGGAAAGCGACCGCGAGTTGGCGTTCGCAAACATCAAAAAGGCCGCACGCTATTACGGCATCGAGCTGGGCGAAACGTCGTGGAAAGATCTCGGAGTGCATCCGCAGCCGCGGCGCAAGCAAAGCGCCCGCAAAGCGGCGGCGACGCGCAAACGAACCGGCGTCGCGAAGAGCGCCGCGCGTAAGGCAGCAGCTACACGGAAAAAACGCGCCAGGTAACCTCGTCCGCTTACGTGATTTGCAACGGGATGGGCGCGGAGGTTCCGCCGCCCGGTCCCGGGTTGGTTACCGTGATCGCGTAGGTTCTTCCCGCAACAAGCTCGTCTTTTGAAAGCGAAAACGCAAGTACGGTCGTCGATCGGTAAACCGCGTCGCGCGTCTCACCGTCGACCTGAACCGTCGTGTTTTCGGTGAAGCCGCTTCCGGTTATCACGATGGGCGGCGGTTGGGCGGTCGAGGATGAGACACTTGACGGCTCGAGTTGCGCGATCTGCGGCGTCATGTTGAGCTTATCGCCGCGTTGGTCGTCTCCGGATCCGGGTGCCGTGCTAAAGAGCGTTTTGAAGGTCTCTTCGAGCTTGTCGGCAGCCTGTTTGGAGAAGAGACCGACGAGTCCGGAGATGGCTGCAATGCCGAAGGCGCTGAGATCGCTGGCCGTCGTTCCGGTCGAGAGCAAGCCACCTCGCAGCGCAAAGTAAAAAAGGTAGGCGAGAGCCATGCCAATGGGCGCTCGCAATACATACCACCACGTCCACGACGAGTCGAAGGTTCGATTGCCGACATATGTGGAGAACGACGTCGCGACCTGAACGAAACTCCCGAGCGCGGCTGCCAAGCCGACGATCCAAAGCAGCCGCAGTTCCAGCGAGATTGCAAACGTCCATCCGAAGACGCTCACGCATGGATCGAAAGCGAGCGGCCCAGTCGCCGGCGCGTTGGGAGCCGGAGGCGACGCGTAGGCGCAACTGGCGATGTGGGCTCCGATGCTAGGCTCTTCCGAAATCTTGACCGGCCAGATTGACCAAAGCACGTAGACCATGACGAGGCCGCCGATCAGAATCAGGGCGCCGAGGACTAGCCGCGATCGGGTTGTCTTCGGTTGCGGTCCGGCTGCTTCGATGGCCGGATCCGGCGCGCCCAGCGGCACTTCGTCGGGTTGCTGCATGCTCCGATCCTCCAAATTTGCAGATTCGGAGCTCTGCAAGCACGTCCTCGGCCGCTTACGCTAAGCGAGCACAGCCTCGACGTTGAGCTCGATGCGGACTTCGTCGCCGATGACGACGCCGCCGGTCTCCATCGCGGCGTTCCACGCAAGGCCGAAGTCCTTACGATTGATGGTGCCGTGGGCGGCGTAGCCGACGCGTAGGCCGCCCCACGGGTCCGTAGCGCGACCTCCGAAGCTGCCGTTCAGCGTTACGTCGCGCGTGACGCCGTGGATCGTGAGCCTGCCGTCGATGCTAAAGCTTTGCGGCGTTCCGTCGATGCGAGTGCTCTCGAAGATAAGCTGCGGGAACTTCTCCACGTCGAAGAAGTCGGCGGAACGCAAATGCGCGTCGCGCTGCTCTTCCCGCGTGTCGATCGAGCCGGCGTCGATCGTGGCGGAGATGCCGGCCGGGAGATCGCTGCCGGGCGCGAGTTCGATCTGTCCGGAGAAGGCGGTGCATCGTCCCCGCACCTTCGCGATCATGAGGTGGCGGACGATGAACTCCACGGTCGTGTGAACCGGGTCGACGGCGTAGACGGTTTTTTCTTGCAATTGAGCGGTCATAGGACTCCTTATCGGATTCTTGTGTTAAGGCGACAGTTGTAGTATAATCGCCTTGTGTTGACTAGACTACACTTGTCGGCAATCCCCGTCAACCGACAAATTGGCCAAAGTGTCGCTTACCCGACGAAAAAGAAAAACTGATGGCTGTCGCCGCCGACGTGCGTCCGCAGCGTATCGATCCGCGCGTAGTGCGAACGCAAAAGCTCATCCGTGATGCGTTGGCCTCGCTGCTATCCGAGAAAAATTTCGAATCGATCAGCGTGCAAGACATCGCCGAGCGCGCCACGGTAAACCGCGCGACGTTTTACTCGCACTTTACCGATAAGTTTGCTCTACTCGACTCGATGATTCGCGACGAAGTCGCCGCTCGTCTGGCCGAGGGCAATCCGTTAGACGCGCGCGATACCCGTGCGATGCTCGTGGCCGTCGGCAACAACGTGTTCGCGTTCGTGGGTTCGCATCGAAAATGCCGTATCGATCGTGATTTCGAGCCGCAGTTTCAAGCCGCCATCGAGGCGCAGCTGACCGAGTTCCTTTTGCCGAGGTTCGAACACTGCACCGCGATGCTGATCACCTCGGCGCTCGTCGGTGCGGCGATGTACTGGCGTCACGAAGCGCCGAGGTCATCACCGGAGCCGATCGTTGCCAACATCGTCGGAATTCTGGTTGACGGCGTCGACAAGCACGGAGCGTAAGCTCAGCGGCCTCGTCTATTCCTACTCGTCGTCGACTGAACCGTCCGACGGCGGTTCGTGTGCGTGAAGGAAGAACGACGCAGGATACTTCGCGTGAAACGGCCTGAACCTGCGCGGCGGTTGACCGAAATCAAAAGCATCGGACAGGCTGGCGGCTCGTCCATCGGTGTAGCCTTCGGCCCCCCGTCCAATGCGCGGCAAGTCGAAGACCTCTTCGATAAACTTTAGAATGCTCGCGTACTCGTACTGGGTATGCGACACATATCCGGATCCGGCCGCGCCTTTCTTGGCATAGGGCGAGATGATCAGGCACGGAACGCGAATGCCGAGCCCGCGAAAGTCAAGCTGCGGGGGCGGTGCGTTGTCAAACCAGCCTCCCCACTCATCCCAAATGATGATGATCGCCGAAGATTTCCAAAACGGGCTCTCGCCGATCGCGTTGACAACGGAACTGACCCACGACGGTCCCCGGTCGTTGTGAATGCCCGGCAGGTCGGCATCGTAGCGGTCGGGCGTGACCCAGGTGACCCCGGCAAGCCGCCCGTGCGCGATGTCGGTAAGGACCCGCGTTTCGGGTGCGATTACGTCGGCGTTCCAGTCGTGGCCGTAGCGAACGTAGGAGATCGCCTCGAAGGGTGAATAGATGCCGCCGTCGAGGTGCCGGTGGATGTAGTACTTCCATGAAACGCCGGCCGCGTCGAGCACTTCGGCCATCGTGTTGAACTGCGTGAAGCACGGAAACGGGCCGTTGCCGAGGCCAACCTGACGACGCTCGTTCACCAGCGAGCTTTTGGTTCCGGGCGGTGAATCGCAGTCGTTGGGGGCATGCGTTGAGAAATTGACGAGTGCGGTTTTGTCGGTGATGTTATCGTTCCCGGCGACCGCCATCATATGCGCTTCGTA
>JAFAHB010000027.1 GCA_019237435.1 Vulcanimicrobiota bacterium | reverse complement strand
TCGGCCACGCCGGGCGCGTACGAAACGAAGCGGAGCTCGCAGGTGGTCGAGATGATCATCCGGCCCACGGGATTAGTCGATCCCGAGGTCGAGGTGCGCCCGACCCGCAATCAAGTCGACGATCTGATGGAGGAGATCGCGCAGCGCGCCGTTCGCAAAGAGCGCGTGCTCGTAACGACGCTCACCAAGAAGATGGCCGAGGACCTTACCGACTTTCTGCTCGAGAACGGTTTCAAGGTGCGATACCTGCACAGCGAGATCGACACGCTCGAGCGCGTTGCGATCCTACGCGACCTGCGCTCGGGCGTTTTCGACGTTTTGGTCGGCATCAATCTCTTGCGTGAAGGGCTCGATCTGCCGGAGGTTTCGCTCGTCGGAATTCTCGACGCCGACAAAGAGGGGTATCTGCGCAGCGGTACGTCGCTGATTCAGACGATCGGTCGCGCTTCGCGCAACGTCGACGGCAAGGTGATCATGTATGCCGACGTCGTGACCGAGTCGATGGCGCGCGCGATCGGCGAGACGCGCCGTCGCCGAGACATGCAGCTGGAATACAACCGCGAGCATGGGATTGAGCCGAAGTCGGTCCGCAAGCAGATTCACGACATCCTCAGTATGGTGGGGGCGACGCAAGAGAATACCGCGAAGCTGCGGCTCGAAAAACTGCCGCGCGACGTAGCGACGAAGATGGCGCGCGACCTCGAGCGCAAGATGCGCGACGCCGCAGCGGGTCTGGAGTTCGAAAAAGCCGCGGCGCTGCGCGACGAGCTCATCGAGCTGCGTAAGCAAATTGCCGGCAACGAATCGTTGCTCTTTGGAGGCAAGGCTCCAAAAATCTTCGACAAGGCATTGGCGGAACTCGTCGAATCTTAAGCACCGTGGGGGTGTTGACTTCCTTCGGCATTTTGTCGCGCACGATCGTCGACGTTTGGGCCCTCGTCGCCGAGATGGCGATCGTGGCGTTGGTCGTGGTCTTTTTCGTAGCGCTGCATGCCTTCATCCAGCGGCGCCTGCGCAGCGAGCTGCTCCGCCGCCATAACGACGTTGCAGGATTTCTCTTCTCCGCGGTGGGCGTTCTCTACGCCGTCGTCCTAGGATTCGTCGTCGTCGTCGTTTGGCAAAAATACGATGGATCCGTTTCAAACGTCGAAAATGAGGTCAACGCGGTGGCCGATCTCTACCACGTCGTAGACGGCTATCCAGTTGCCCTTCGCGAAAAGATTCGCGCCGATCTACGACAGTATGCCACGACGGTCGCGCGCATCGAGTGGGCCGCGTTGGAGCGCGATCAAGAGGTCCCACGGCTGGGCTCGCAGCTGCTCGACAACGTGTCGTATCTGGTCGACACGTTTAGTCCGCGAAACTTCCAAGAGTTCGCCGCACAGCAAGCGGCAATCGGCGCGATGCAGCGCCTCTTCGACGCGCGGCGCGGGCGCCTGATAGAAGCGGTGCCTGCAGTTCCCTCGGTACTTTGGTTCGCGCTGATCGTCGGAGCGTTGGCGATGGTTGCCTTCTGCTTCATATTCGGCGTCGACAACCGGCCTGCACAGCTTATGATGACCGCGATCCTGGTCGGCCTCATTGGAATTTTATTCGTCGTGATCGAGGAGTTTGCGACGCCGTTCTCCGGTTCCGTCCGCATTTCTAATGATGGATGGGTATATTTGCAAGACCGTTTGCCCGATATTCGGTAGAAAGAAGCACCCGAGGTTAACATGATTCGCATCACGACGACTTTGTTTGTTCTGGCGTTCTGGACGAGCGCCGCGCTTGCGGCCTCGGCCCAACAGCCGCCTCCGCCGGAGGGGCCGCCCCAAGCGACGAATCCGTACGCGCAGCCGTATCAGCCGAACGCGCCGGCGGTCAATAATACGATCAACCCGGCGATGCTCGCGAAAGCGAAGACGGTCTTCGCGGAGCTGCAGGCTGGGAAGATCGACCGGTCCCTACTGTCGGCGGAAGGCAACTCGAATCTTAGCGATGCGGAGATCGCCGACGCCCAGAAGATGATTGGGACTCTGGGCAAGCCGGTCAGCTTCGTCCAGCAGCAAATCGTGACGCGACAGAACTTCACCGCAGCGATTTACCTCGTAACGTTCAAGAACGGCAAGAAGATCGACTTTGGCTTCGCCGTGGACGATCAGGGAGAGATCGCCGGATTGCGGCTCGGCACCCCGCGCTAAGTGCGCAAACTCGACGTTGTTCTCTTCGATTTGGATGACACGCTGCACGACGATACGTTCGCGTATCATAGCGCTGCGGAAGAAGTTGCGCGTGAGGTCGCGGCCGAGCACGGGATCGATGCCCTCGCGCTTAAAGCCGCTTATATTGCCGAGGCGGAAGGCTTCTGGCATCGGCTTTCTCCTCTCGATCTCAAGGTCAAGCTGGCAAATCTTCGCGCGAGCATGTGGCAGTCGGCCCTCGAAAGCGTCGGCGTCAACGACGAGCAAGTGGCGCAACGCAGCGCGGAGCGCTACAACACCTATCGCGTGAAGTATTTCACGCTCTTTCCGGGTGCGATCGATTTGCTGCGTTCGCTGCGCGAACGCGGGATCAAACTTGGCATCGTAACGAACGGTCTGTCGGAGACGCATCGTGAGAAAATCGCGGTGCTCCGGATCAGCGAATATTTCGACGCGATCTTTTTGTCGGATGAAGTCGGAATGGTCAAGCCCGATCCGTTGCTCTTCGCCCACGCCTGCCGCACGCTCGGCGGCGCGCCGGCCCATGCGGCGATGGTGGGCGACCGCTACGACCGCGATATCCGCGGCGCGATCGAGGCGGGGCTTTATACGATTTGGCTCAACGTTCGCAGCGAGCAACTGCCGGCCGGCGCGGCGCCTCCCGATGCCACCTGCGGCTCGATCGGCGAAGCCGCCCGCATACTTCTCGAACCGGCGGGGGTCTCGTAGATGGCGTGTCTTTAGACTCCATCGTAATCAAGGGCGCGCGCGAGCATAACCTCAAGAACGTCGATCTGGTTCTGCCGCGCAACCGGCTCATCGTCGTAACCGGCCTCTCGGGATCCGGTAAGTCGTCGCTTGCCTTCGACACGATCTACGCGGAAGGCCAGCGCCGCTACGTAGAGTCGCTCTCATCGTACGCGCGCCAGTTTTTGGGCCAAATGGAGAAGCCCGACGTCGACTACATCGAGGGTCTTTCGCCCGCCATCTCGATCGATCAAAAGTCGACCTCGCGCAACCCTCGCTCGACCGTCGGAACGGTTACCGAGGTTTACGATTATCTGCGCCTGCTCTTTGCTCGCGTCGGCGCGCCCCATTGCTACCGTTGTGGACGCGAGATCAGCACGCAGTCGAGCGAGCAGATCGTCGATTCGATCGCGGAGTTGCCCGAGGGCACGCGTATCGTCCTGCTCGCGCCGCTCGTGCGCGGGCGCAAGGGCGAGTACGCCAAGCTCTTCGAGGAGATCGCGAAAGAGGGTTTTACGCGCGTGCGCGTGGACGGCGAGACGCGGGAGCTGCGTCCTTCGACAGGCTCAGGACAAGCTAAGATCGTCCTCGATAAGAAGCGCAAGCATACGATCGAGGTCGTCGTCGATCGGCTCGTGATGAAGCCGGAGATCCGAAGCCGGCTCGCCGACTCGGTGGAAACGACGCTCCGGCTTTCCAGCGGCATCGTCACGGTGCTTGTGCCGCCCCTCGCCCTTCGACAGGCTCAGGGTGACACGGGTGGGGGTGACGCGAGCGAACTCACGTTTAGCGAGGCGTTCGCATGCGTCTATTGCGGGCTATCGTTCGAAGAGCTCGCGCCGCGCCTGTTCTCGTTCAACTCGCCGTACGGCGCCTGTCCGTCGTGCAGCGGGCTCAGCGAAAAAATCGAGATCGATCCGTGGAAGGTCATTCCCGATCGCAGTAAGTCGATAGCGGACGGCGCTATCGTTCCGTGGAGCCGAAATTTGGGAAGCGGGCGCTACCCGTCCATGAACCCCTACTACATGCAACAACTCGAGCGCGTCTTACGGCGTTATCGCGCAAAAACGGCGACGCCGGTGGAGCAGCTCTCCGACGAAGTGCTCGACGTCATCCTTTACGGAACCGATCGCGAGCAGACGTTCGAGTACACGTCGCGCGGGGGCAAGACCTGGGAGTACCGCGCCTCGTTCGAGGGCGTGGTCAACAACTTGCAGCGGCGTTACGGCGAGACGTCGAGCGAGTACGTGAAGGAAGAGATCGAAAAGTTCATGTCGGCTTCTACCTGTCCGGCCTGTAACGGCGCTCGGCTCAAACCGGAGGCCTTGGCGGTGACGGTCGGGGAGCGCAACATCGACGACTTGACGAGAATGTCAATCGAGAAGCTCGAGCTCTTCTTTCGCGATCTCACGCTCACGCAACGGCAGGAGCAGATCGCCCATCAGATCGTCAAGGAGATTCGCGCGCGACTGGGTTTTCTGACGAACGTCGGTTTGAACTACTTGACGCTCGCGCGGTCGGCAACGACGCTTGCCGGAGGCGAATCGCAGCGTATCCGGCTCGCCACCCAGATCGGCAGCGCGCTCGTCGGCGTCCTCTACATTCTGGACGAGCCGTCGATCGGATTGCACCAGCGCGACA
>JAFAHB010000181.1 GCA_019237435.1 Vulcanimicrobiota bacterium | reverse complement strand
ATGTTCGACATGACCGCCTTGCGGCGCCCGAGCGCCTCGATCACCCCGCCTGCGTACTCTTCGGGAACGTCGACAACGACGTACTCGACGGGCTCGTAACGCTTGCCCTCGCGTTCTTTGACGATCACGTGCGGCTTCGAAACGGCGAGCTCGTAGCCTTCGCGACGCATCGTTTCGATGAGGATCGCGAGATGCAGCTCGCCTCGCCCGCGCACTTCGAACGTGTCGGGCGATTCCGTCGGCGCAACGCGCAGCGCGACGTTCGATTCCAGCTCGCGCATCAGGCGCGAGCGAATCTGTCGCGAGGTGAGAAACTTGCCCTCGCGTCCAGCAAACGGCGACGTGTTGACGCTAAAATGCATCGATACGGTCGGTTCGTCAACCGCGACGGCTGCGATCGGTTCGGGCGCCGCCGCGTCGGCGATCGTATCGCCGATATTGAGGTCGTCGATTCCCGACACGCAGACGATATCGCCCGCGGCGGCTTCCTCGACGTCGATTCGCTCGAGACCGGCAAAGGTGAGCAGGCTCGTGAGCCTCAGCCCGGCCGTGACGCCGCCGTCGCGCTCGATCTTAACGATCGGATCGTTGCGGCGCGAGCTTCCGCGAAAGATTCGACCGATTCCGACGCGCCCGACGTAGCGATTGTGATCGATCGCCGAGATCAGCAGCGCAAAAGGCCCGTCTTCCGCCGGCGCCTCGGGGACGCGCGCGACGATGGTTTCGAAGAGCGGTTCGAGCGAATCGCTTGACTCATCGAGGTTTCGTTTCGCGATTCCGGCCTTGGCGTTGGTGAAAAGCACGGGAAAATCGGCTTGCTCGTCGTTGGCGCCTAGCTCCACGAAGAGGTCGAAGGTTTGATTAACCACTTCCTGCGGTCGCGCGTCCTTCCGATCGATCTTATTGACGACGACGATGGCGCGAAGATCCAGCTCGAGCGCTTTGCGTAGAACGAAACGCGTCTGCGGCATCACGCCTTCCGCGGCGTCCACGAGCAGCAGCACGCCTTGCACCATCTGCAGCACGCGCTCGACCTCACCGCCGAAATCAGAGTGGCCGGGCGTATCGACGATATTGAACTTTACGTCGCCGTGCCGAATCGCCGTGTTCTTGGCTAGGATCGTGATGCCGCGTTCACGCTCGAGTGGATTCGAGTCCAACACCCGCGTTTCAATCTGCTGGCCCTCGCGGAATACCCCACTCTGCTTGAGCATGGCGTCGACGAGCGTGGTTTTTCCATGATCGACGTGCGCGATGATGGCCACGTTGCGGATGTCGGAGCGGGTTTTCACCGCTCCAGTATTCGCTGCCTAGGCGCGCCCTTCTTCGGCGTCTTCGGCATCGAGATAGTGCCGCTGCTCTTCGAGGAGGTAGCGATTCGCCGTTTCGCGCTGTTCGTCGGCGACGTGCTCGTCGAAGTATTTCACTAGCGCCGCGTCGTCGAGTCCTTGCGCGATCAAGAGATCGAATGCGTCGCGCGTGATGCCGGCGCGGTCGAGAAAACCCATCGAGAGGGGGCAATAGGCGACGTATTCACCCTGCGTGCCGGCGCGTTCGGCGCGCACTTTATCGGCGAGCCGCGCCAGCCATGAGTAGCGGCCGAGCATTTCGCGCCCGCTGCGGGGCCCTCGGACTCGCAAATAGCGGCGCTTGAAGCAATAGAGCGCTTTTTGTTACGCTTGAGCGGCGTGAAACCCATCGAAGAAGCCGTCCTCGACGGCTATGGCATTCGGCTCGAGCCGCTCCGTCATAAGCACATTGACGGTCTCCGCGCCGCCGCCGGAGACGGCGACTTGGGGAAGCTTTGGTATACCGTAGTCCCATCCGCCGGCGAAGTCGAGCGCTACGTCGAACAGGCTTTGGAGGGCTTCAAGAATGGTACGATGCTGCCGTGGGCCGTCATCGACGGGCGCACGGGCAACGTGATGGGAAGCACCCGCTATCACGACATTCTCAAGGATGTCGAGCGCGTTGAAATCGGCTACACCTGGTACGCAGCACGGATGCACGGAACGCACTTGAACCCCGTCTGCAAGCTGCTTCTGATGACTCATGCCTTTGAAACGCTCGGGTGCGCGGTTGTCGGGTTTCGGACCGACAACTTCAATTTTCGATCGCAGCGCGCCATCGAGCGATTGGGAGCCAAAAAAGACGGCATCATCCGCCATCATCAGCGCCGGAAAGACGGTAGCGTGCGCGATTCGGTAATGTACAGCATTCTTGCCAACGAGTGGCCCGACGTGAAACGCAATTTGCTTTTCAGGCTCTCTACGCTGGCACGATGACCGAGCAGCAAAGGCCGCTCGCGTCAGGGCTACTTCTTGCGACATACGCCGGCGAGCTGCCGCCGCTCCCTCACGAACTGGAGGCGAAGGCCATTGCACGCCCGCACTCGGTTCCGATCTTTAAGAGCCTAGGTTTTTCAAACGTGCGGATCGGGGTCGGATGAATGGAATGTACGGTCGCGCGCAATTCCGACGTTCGACGGAATCTTCGATTCATTTTCACGGTGGACTCCTGATGACGGCAGCCGATTCCGCAGCCGCGGTCGTGTGTCTGACGGTTTGGGGGCCTGAAAGCCGCATCACGACGACCGATATGAACGTCCGTTTTCTCGCGCCCGCGCGCAGCGACGTGAAGCTTTTCGCGCAGGCCATCAAGCAAGGCCTAACGCTCATTCCGACAAGCGTAAACTTTTGGCGCGATGACGGTGCGCTCGCTGCCGTCGCGCAGGTTACCTACATGCGTTTGACTTAAGGACCAGCCTATGTCAAAGCTCCGATACGGCGACCGCGTCTTGATCGAAAATCGCAAAATCGAAGGGGAAGTCATCGAGGTCGATACGCGCTCAGTGGTGGTGCGCTACAGAAAGGAAGACGGCGAACTGGTCGAGCATCGCTGTCGCCCGGACGAACTGATCTACATTCCGAAACGACACGAGGAATAACCCTGGGAGCGTACGGGTCTGGTGGCTCGCACGGTCTTCAAAATCGCTGAGGTCGTCGCAAGGCGACTGGTAGGTTCGATTCCTACACGCTCCCGCCA
>JAFAHB010000147.1 GCA_019237435.1 Vulcanimicrobiota bacterium | reverse complement strand
GCGCAAGCAGCGATTGTGGATGACGTGCTTGATGCAGGTCGAGGCTCTCGTAGTATAGATTGCCCGATCCGTCGTTATCCATGCAGCGAAAGACGGCGTAGCGCGCAGTATCGCGCGGCCGTACCGCATCGAGCATGGCCGCCAGCGGTACGCCGCTCCATTTGCCGATCGCGCTCCAGCCCTCGACGCAATCGTGACGCGTGATCTGCGTCTGCTGCGGCATGGCGTACAGCTGGTCCAGCGTAAACGCATGCGGCCGGTCGACCGCGCCGTCGACGACCAGCCGGTACCCCGCAAAATTCCCGGCGGCGAGCGACGCATAGCGCGCGTCCGACGGCGTGGCGAATCCGTTGACTCGGAAGTTTCGATCGACGTCGCGATCGTCGTATTCGCGAGCCAAACCGCGCGTGCCAATGAGCGCGTGATTGAGGCCTTCGGCCGACGCGAGCACGCGCTGGACGCTCGCGTTCTGATTGAGCGCCGCGCTAATCGGTCCGCATCCGGCCAGCGTCGAAAGGCCCGAGGCGATGAAAATCCGTCGCTTCACGGCACGTACCATCCTGTGATCATCGAGCGCATCTGGTTGACGAAGCCTTGCGTCAGCACTTGAAACGTATGAACGGCAAAAAATCCTAAAAGCAGCAGCATCCCGGCGAAATGCCAAAGCCGCGCGAACTGCCGTCCGCCGAATGCCGCCGTGAGCGGATTGGCGATCGCGTCGATTCCCGGCGAGAGAGCGAGACCGGTAATGACGACCAGCGGCGCGACGACGAAGAGTATCGCGGTGTATGAAGCTTTCTGCAGCGGGTTATAAATGTCGTATGGAGGCGGCTCTTTGCGCAGCTTGAGATAGTACGCTTGCATCGGCCAAAGCTTGGGCAGATCGCTGCGGCGCAGCACCATTTTTTGCAAGTTGCCTTTGAGCGCGCTCGAGATCAACCACGCCAACCAGCAGAGCGCCGCGATCCACGCAAAGAAAAAATGCCACCGGCGGCCGCCGGAAAGGTCCTGATAGCCCGGAATGATGATCGAAGCGCCGAAGGCATGGGCTGCGTGCGATCCCATGCCGTCGCCGGTCCAGCCGAGCCACCCGGTGGTGACGAAGGTATGGCCGAAGATGGTCGTCGTGCCGACGCCGTTGGCCGGCGAGCCGATCGCGAGCACGCGCCGCGCGGGATCGCTCTTGTCCGACGCATCGAGATTCGGCGAAGCGTTGAAAATCTGCAGCCCGCTTCCGACCAAAATGAGAAACGCGACCAACCAGAGCCAGTGGCTTGCGCGCGTCAACAGTGGATAACGATAGATCGCCGGCCTCGACATGAAGTTCTTCAGGCTCCCTTTTTAGTATAACGCTTGCGAGGCCCGTCCGGATGAAGGCGCGAACCGGGCCGCATGGGCGAGAGCGTCCGGCTGACCGTTACCGAGGGCGTCGCGCGCGTAACGCTCGCGCGTCCCGAGGTCCGCAATGCTTTCAATGCCGAGACGATCGAGCAGCTGCACGACATCTTCATGCGCATCACCGCTGCCGACGACGTACGCGCCGTCGTGCTCGCGGGTGACGGGAAGGCGTTTTGCGGGGGCGCCGACATCAACTGGATGCGCTCCTCGTTGGATTTGAGCTTCGAGGCGAATGTCGCCGATGCCGAGCGCATGAGCGACATGTTTCGCGCCATCGATAATTGTCCGAAGCCCGTCGTCGGCAGAATCCATGGCGCCGCCCTGGGGGGCGGTTCCGGCTTGGCGGCCGTCTGCGACATTGCAATCGCCTCGGACGAGACGATCTTCGGCTTTTCCGAAGTGAAGCTTGGAATCATTCCCGCGGTGATCTCGCCGTTCGTGCTTTCGAAGATCGGCGCGTCCCACGCGCGTGCATTGTTCCTCACCGGCGAGCGTTTCGACGCGCGGCACGCGCATAGAATCGGTCTGATCCACGAGGTAGTTCCCGCCGGCGACCTCGATGAAGCCGTCGAGGGGCGTCTTGCCGAGTTTCACACGGCCGGTCCGGCCGCGGTTGCGGCAGCAAAGCTGCTTGTGCGGCGCGTGCTCGATAACACGTACGACGCCTCGCGCGCGATCACAACCGAAGCGATTTCCCGCCAGCGCGTCGGCTCGGAAGGGCAAGAGGGTCTTCGGGCGTTCCTCGAGCGCCGCCCAGCCAAGTTCAGCTCGTGATCGAACGCTTGCTGATCGCAAATCGCGGCGAGATCGCCGTTCGCGTTGCGCGCGCCGCGCGCGAGCGGCGCATCGTTCCGCTCGGCGTGTACTCCGAGGCCGATGCAGGGGCCTATCATTTGGAGTTCGTGCAGGATGCCCGCTGCATCGGGCCCGCGCCTGCGGCCCAGTCCTACCTCGATGCGAACTCCATCATCGCCGCCGCCCTCGCGATGAAAGCCGACGCGATCCATCCCGGCTACGGATTTCTCTCCGAACGCGCCGCATTTGCGCGCGCGGTGATCGACGCCGGACTGATCTTCGTCGGGCCGACGCCGGACGCCATGGCGGCCATGGGAAGCAAGATCGAGGCAAAACGGCGCGTGCGCGCGTTCGACGTGCCGACCGTTCCCGGTTATGATGGCGACGATCAATCGGCGGCGACTCTGCGCGCGCAAGCCGAGGGGATCGGATTTCCCCTGATGATCAAAGCGAGCGCCGGCGGCGGCGGTCGCGGCATGCGCCTCGTCGCGTCGGCCGATCGCTTCGCCGAATCGCTCGAGAGCGCCCAACGCGAAGCGCTCGCCGCATTCGGCGACGGCAGCGTCTTGCTCGAGCGCTATCTTCGCGAGCCGCGGCATATCGAATTTCAAATCCTCGCCGATCATCACGGCCGGACGATTCATCTCGGCGAGCGCGAGTGCTCGATTCAGCGACGCCATCAAAAGATCGTCGAAGAAGCGCCGTCCGTCGCGCTGAGCACCGAGCTTCGCGCCGAAATGGGCGCGGCCGCGGTCCGCGCCGCCGAATCGGTCGGCTACACGAACGTGGGCACGTGCGAGTTCATGCTGGACCGCGACGGCTCGTACTACTTCCTTGAGATGAACGCGCGCCTTCAGGTGGAGCATCCCGTCACCGAGCTCGTCCACGGCATCGATCTGGTCCATTGGCAGTTGCGGATTGCCGACGGCGAACGACTTAGGATCGCGCAGAACGATGCGCGTCCGCGCGGCTGGGCGATCGAAGCGCGTGTCTACGCTGAAGACCCGGCCAACGACATGCTGCCGTCGATCGGCACGATCTCCCATTGGTCGGAGCCCGAAGGACCCGGCGTTCGAGTCGACTCCGGGGTAACCACGGGCAGCAGCGTGAGCCATTACTACGATCCGATGCTTGCGAAGCTGATCGTATTCGGAAGCGATCGAGATGCTGCGATTGCGCGGCTGCAGCAGTCGCTGCTCGGATTCGTCATCGACGGCGTTCGCACGAACGTGTCGCTTTTGCTCTGGATCGCGCGCGACGATGCATTCGCGCGCGGCGAAACGACCACGCGCTTTCTCGACGAACGCCTGGATGAGTCGATTTTTGCATCCGTCGATCCGCCGTTTGAAGCGACGCTGCTGTGCGCGGCGGCACTGCTCGCCGACGGCCACGCGCCATGGCGGATCGCCGAAGCCGGAATGCCGCTTCGATTGGCATATGGCGAGAGCGAAACCGCGCTGATCGCCGATGCGACCGGTGATGCCGGCGTATGGAGAATTTCCGGCGACCGAAACGGCGAGCTGCACGTGCAACGCCACGGCGAGATCGTTCGCGTGAGTTTCGCGGGTGAGAGTGCGGCGGCTGCGGTCACCTATAACGGCAACGCCATCGACGTGCATCTCGACGGCCGCGTTTGGCCCTTTACGTTTGCTGCGCCGCCTTCCGCCGACGCAGTGGGCACGAGCCACGGCGCCGCGGGTGCGGCGAGCGTGACCGCGCCGATGCCCGGACGCATCGTTAAGATCGCGATCCGCGACGGCGAAAGCGTCGAAGAGCATGCGCTCTTAGTCGTGCTCGAAGCAATGAAGATGGAGCACCGCATCGAAGCGCCGGCGGCCGCCTGCGTCAAGGCCGTTTTCGTCAAAGAGGGCGAAATCGTCTCGGCCGGCGCGCCGCTCGTGGAACTCGCGTCATGACTCATGTGTCGTGCAGGTTGGAAGGATGACATTGCCGCGACACGTTACGATCTTCGAGATGGGCGCCCGCGACGGGCTTCAGAACGAAAACGCTTTGATTTCCACCGAAGACAAGATACGCTACATCGATCTGCTCTCGGAGACGGGCTTGAAGTGGATCGAAGCGACGTCGTTCGTGAGTCCAAAGGCGATTCCGCAGCTGGCCGACGCCGCGGAAGTCTTTGCGCGCATTCGCAAAGTGCGCGGCGTTCGCTATCCCGTGCTCGTGCCGAATCTCAAAGGTTACGAGCGCGCGAGAGCCGCGGGCGCCGATGCGGTTGCGGTCTTCACGGCGGCCTCCGAGCGCTTCACGAAACGCAACATCAATATGACGATCGAGGAATCGCTATCGACCTTTCGTGACGTCGTTCGCGCGGCAAAAAACGATGGCTGCTGGGTACGCGGCTACATTTCGACTGCGTTCGGCTCGCCGTTCGGCGATGAGGTGACTCCGCAGGCGGTGCTCGACGTGAGCCTTCGGTTGATGGAAATGGGTTGCGACGAACTCTCGATCGGCGATACGATCGGCGTCGGCGTCCCTAGTCAAGTCGGCACGCTCGTGCCGCTGCTCGCAGCCAAGATTCCGCTCGATTTGATCGCGATGCATTTTCATGATACGCGCGGCACCGCGCTTGCCAACGTTTACGCCGCGCTGCAACTCGGCATCGCGAAGTTCGATGCCTCGTCCGGCGGCCTGGGAGGCTGTCCGTATGCGCCCGGCGCTACCGGCAACGTCGGCACCGAAGACGTGCTCTACATGCTGCACCAGATGGGGATCGAGACCGGCGTCGATCTGGCGAAAGTGCGCGCCGCTTCGCGTTTCATCGCGGGCGTCGTCGACCACGCGTTGACGAGCAAAGCCTATCAAGCGATGGAAGCGGCGTCCGTGGCTTCGATCGCATGGATGTGAGGCTCGCCATCGCGGTTGCAGCCGGCGGCTCGATGCTGGCCGCCTGCCGCGGTAACGTGCCCATCGCGCCCTATACTTCAGCCGACAGCTACCTTGCCGCGCCGAACGTGTCACCACGGCGCAACGAGTTCCCGCCCACGCCAAGCGGGGTTCACTTGAATCTCGTTTTCAATTATCTCGTCAGAGATCTGCACCGCGAAATTGGCCTGATCGACGTCGTTTGGGGTTCGCGGTCGCCATATCCCACGCAAGTCGTCAATCAATCGTACACCCCGTTCGAACGCGACGACCCCTTCGGCCCCAATCATTCCTTGCAATGGTGGAAGCGGCACCACCCTGATTGGATTGAGTACCGCTGCAATCGTAAGAGCGTCGCATTTGAGTTCGACGAGCCAAATGTTCCGTTCGACATCGCCAATCCCGCGGTACGCGCCTATCAGCAAAGCGCATCGGTCGATCCGGCGCTGGCCGAGGGATATCGAGGCATCGACTTCGACAACCTCGAGTTGGGCAACTATTGGCACCGATGCGGCCATTTCAGCACAGACGGCAAATGGATGCAGCAGTACAGCGGCGCGGATTCCGATCCGCGATACACGCGCGACGTGCTCGCTTGGGCGCAAAGCACGTTCGCCTACATCCATCGCTATTCGCCGACGGCGACGATGTCGATCAATTTTTCGTACGACTCGAACTTCAGCATGGACGAGAACGATGCGCTGGCGACGCAGACGGACGAATTGCTGGACGAGGGCGGCTTCACGAACTACGGCTCCAAGGGCCACAACGTGACGACTCCGCAGGAATGGCGCCGGATCGTCGGCATGATACGCTGGGTACAGGCGAACGGCGGCTGCTACATGGAGAACGGCGAGGAGGCTGCGCTTTCAAAGGATATCACGCAGCCCGAGCGGCTCTGGGTAGTGGCTAACTACCTCTTGAATCGCGACGACTGCACGTACGTCTGGATGAGCGGCTTTACGCAATCGGGTCAGCAAGACTACGGCCGCATCCTGCTCTATCCCGAATACAAGCTCGCCGTCGGCAAACCAACGGGCGCCGCGCAGCAGTCCGGCAATGCGTGGAAGCGTCCGTATAGCGGCGGCCTGGCGCTCGTGAACCCGTCGGAGCAAGGCGTTATCGTGCCGCTTCACGGCGATTACGTCGACGAGAACGGCAAAAAATACTCCGGCTCGATCCAGCTTGCGAAAACGAGCGGACAGATCTTGCTAAAGCGCTAGATTCGTTTCGCGACCGGGATGACGAAGCGCGTGGCCGTGTGGGAATCGGTGTAGGCGCTAATCTTATTGTCCACGAGACCGGCGGCGAGCCCGGCTTGGCGCACGTCAGCATCGGTGGGCGACGCGCCCTTCCCTTTGGGATGAAAAACCCACAGCGCGCCGTTGGGCTCCAGGTGCTCGGCGGCGTTGGCCAATCGAGCG
>JAFAHB010000112.1 GCA_019237435.1 Vulcanimicrobiota bacterium | reverse complement strand
TCGTTGCTCGATCGCTTCGGCAACGTCGAGCTCGCGGTGGCGGCATACAATGCGGGGCCGGGCGCCGTCGAACGCTACGGCGGCGTTCCACCCTATGCCGAGACGCGAGCATACGTACGCGACGTGATGGCGCGGTACCGCGCGCGGCGTTCGCCGAGCAACGTTCTCAAATCGGCAAACCTGCGATGAGCCTTCGCTCACGCTCGGTTGCGATGATCGTCGAATGATGACGCGCGAGCTCGAGGTTAGCATTTTAGCGGCGCCGCTGGCGGCGATCGATCGGCGCGAGCTTTCACAAGCCTGGTATTCCGCGCTACGCTTGGCGACGCCGCAGTGCGCTGGGGGCGTACGGCATTGCTCCGGGAGAACTGGTCCACTTGCAGAGGTCGTGCAGATCCGCGCGCGCGGCTCGGCGTCCGATCGAAATGCCGGCATCGACGCGCGCTGCGCGCGCTTCTCGCGATGCGAGTCATCGCGTCCAGCGGAAGAAGAAGACCTGTCGCGCGCGCAGCGTTCGCGTTCGTCGCTCGCTCGTCGCATCGAGCGCACTTTTGCCGACGCTCGATCGCGCCCGAAGCGGGCGACATTCTCGTTGGGACGCGGCAACGCGCGCGTTCACATCATGCTGCAGAGCACCGGAACGTCGGCGATGCTGTTGGCGCTGTGCCGTCCCGAGGTTCGTGCAGTCGTGCGAGACGCCTTGGCGCAGGCGCGGGCGTTACTCGCGGCGCGGGGCATTAGCCTCGAGCTTCACATCGCAGAGGGCGGCCGGTGTTCTTTGACGCGAACCTAAGCGGCGCACTCGATCGCATTGCGGAACGAGCCGCGGACGTTCGGCGAGCCTACACGCCCGGTGCGACGCCACAGCACGACGACGTCGCCACGACGCGACCGGTTTCCGATTTCACACTCGATCCGCTCGCGGTCGTCGCGCCCGAAAACGCATACTTTATTACGAGCGACGATCGCGGCCGGCAACTCTACACCCGCGACGGTCTCTTCGCGTTGCGCGGTGGCAAGCTAGTCGACGCTGCCGGCCGGCCGATTCTCGGAGTACGCGGCGGTAACGGCCTGCTTGCGTCGCTTTGCGTCGATCCGGTCGACGACGCGTTGGGACGGGTGAAGGGCGTCGCAATCGGTCTCGACGGAACGCTGAGCTACCGGCGTGAAACCATCGACCCTCGCTCGGGCGACCGAATGCTGCAGCGCGTTAACGCCGGCCGCATCGCGCTCGCCCGGTTTCCGGCGGGAACACGGCCGGTGACGAGCGACGGATGCTACGCGGAGGCACCGGCCGGCGTGACGCCGCAAACCGGCTTCGCACAAGACGGCAGCTTTGCAGCGCTCGCGCCGATGCAGCGGGAGCGCAGCCGAATCGACATCAACGAAAGCCTCATTCGCCTAAAGGACGCGTATCTGACCTTCGATGCGCTGCAGGCGGCGCAAGCGGCAAAAGGCCGGCTTAGCAAGATCGCAATGGATCTGCTCAAATGAGAACGCTCGGCTTCGAACCGGTCACGAATCGGGAGAGAGCTTCAGGCCAATCGATACGACGCGCGCGCTTTCAAACACGCTCGGCGCTACCGGTGAGCGCAGCTTGCGTCGTTGCCAACGGCGTACGCGAAACGCTGAGCTCGTTGGCCCGCGTTCCGGTCGCGATGCGGCTCTTCGCACCTTCGATTCCGGCTCCGCACGCGTGGTCGGCCATTCTGCACGACGCGCACCTGTATCGCGTTCGCGGAAGCGTCGCCGATGCGGCGATCGTGCTGCGGCCCGGCGATGCAGTCGCGCTGGCGGCGATGCTGTTTGGCGAATCCTCCACGTCGGACGCGCCCTCGCGCGCCCTTTCCGCAATCGAACGCGACGTTATCGATCGCATGATGGACGCTATCGCCGTAAACCTCGACGTAGTTTGCGGCGTCCGCGAGGGGCGCCGCGTCGAGCGAGTCGGCGAGATCGCGGGATTCGTCACCTATTTCGAGCTGCTCGTCAGTGAGCCGCTCGCTGGGCGGATCGGGATAGCGCTTTCACGCGATCCGGCGCCTGCGGCCGGTTCGGTTCTCGACGTCGCGCATCTCGCGGGCCTTCCCCTTACCGCACAAGCATCGATCGAGGTGGGGAAAACGAACATGGTAAGCGTCACGCGCATCGCCGTCGGGTCGGTCGTGCCGCTGCCGATCGCCGCGCTGAATCGGTGTGTATTGACCGCCCAGGGGCATCCGGTAGCTCGTGGAAACTGCGGCGTGAGCAACGGCAGATACGCATTCTTGGTCGAACCGAGACGTGACCCGACGTAGCGGTCGCAATGGCTACCGAAAAGCGCGCTGCGGACCTGGAGAGCATCGGCATATTGCTGCACGTGCCGCTTCACCTCTCGGTAAGCCTCGGCAACTGCACCATGCCGATTGCGGACCTGCTCAAGCTTGGCACCGGATCGATCGTCGAGCTCGATCGCGATATAGATCGGCCCGTCGAACTGCTAGTCAACGGACGCCCGATCGCGCGCGGCGAGATCGTCGCCGTTGAAAACGCCTTCGGATTGCGCATCACCGAGCTAATCGCCTAGTCGTTCATGCCCGTCGATCTCTTTGCGCGCTCGGCCGCGCACGCGACCGTGCCCCTGCAGCTCCTCGTCACGTTAACGCTGCTCTCCATCGTGCCGTTGTTGCTGGTCATGTGCACGTCGTTCGTACGCATCGTGGTCGTGCTTTCGCTCGTCCGATCGGCGATCGGCGCATCGGCGCTGCCGCCGAACGCGGTCCTCACCGGTCTCGCGCTCGTTCTCACGCTGGTCGTCATGGCTCCCACGGGCCGCCAAATCGGGCACGATGCGATCGAGCCCTATTCGCGTGGCGCAATCTCCCCGTCCCAAGCCGTGAGCCGAGGGATTGCGCCGCTGCGGGCATTCATGCTGCGCCAGAGCCGCTCCGCCGATGTAGTACTCTTCGATCGAGTCGCGCGCCGGCCGCTCGAGGCGGCGAATCATGCGCCCCTCGAAGTACTCGTTCCGGCGTTCGTCGTCGGCGAGTTGCGCAACGCGTTTGCGATCGGTTTTGCGCTGTACCTGCCGTTCGTTGCGATCGATCTGGCGATCGCCGCGATGCTGATGGGTCTCGGGATGATGATGCTCAGCCCGCCGGTCGTCTCGTTGCCGGTAAAGCTGCTGCTTTTCGTCATGGTCGACGGCTGGGCCATGCTCTGCGGAGGCGTTGCAACGAGCTTCCGATAAGCACACCCCGGTAAAATGCGAATCAGCCATGCGCTTGCGACCCAGCGACCATTCTTTTCCTTCGAGTTCTTCCCGCCGCGGGACGACGAGGGGTCGCGGCGGCTCCTCGAGACGATCGGGGCGCTGCAACCGCTGAGGCCCGCCTTTGTTTCCATTACGTACGGTGCGGGCGGCTCGACGCGCGCGCGCACCGTTGCCCTGGCAAAGGAAATCCAGCAGCGGCTCGGCCTGACCGTCGTCGCGCACGTGACTTGCATCGGCGCCGATCGCCCGCAGCTTCGCGCGTTGTTCGACGATTTGGCTCGCGCCGGCATCGAAAACGTTCTTGCATTACGCGGCGATCCGCCCCGCGGAACGTCGTTCGAGCCGGTGCCCGGAGGATTCGCGCACGCGAGCGAGCTGATTGCAATGCTGCGTCGGAACTACGATTTCTGCATCGGTGCGGCGTGCTTTCCGGAAAAGCATCCCGAGGCGCCGACCTTCGAGGACGATTTGCGCCACCTGAAGACCAAAACCGATGCCGGAGCCGATTTCCTTATCACGCAACTGTTCTTCGACAACGCGCATTTCTTTGAGTTCGACCGGCGTGCGCGTGAGGCCGGTATCGCCGTTCCAATCCTAGCCGGCTTGATGCCGATCACGAATTTCGCCCAAATCGAGCGGTTCGTCGCGATGTGCGGCGCGACGATTCCTCCCAAGCTGCGCGTCGAAATGGAGTCGCGCCGAGAGGACGTCAAGGCGGTTGAAGATCTCGGCGTTGCGTACGCGTCGATGCAGGCAATCGAACTGTTGCGCGGCGGTGCGCCCGGCATTCACTTTTACACGCTCAATCGCTCGCCCGCAACGCGCGCGATCGTTTCGTCGCTGCTCGCCGCGAGCGCGTGGCGACCGGCCTTTCAAACCCTCATAACGCGGTAACCCCGGCGTAACGAGCCGCCCGTACCGTTAAGGTGTGGACGCGCTCGACGGCCTCTTGCGCGACGCGCTGATGACGACCGCGACGATCTCGTTGCCGATTCTCGGGGCTGCCGCGCTGGTAGGGACGGCCGTTGCGGTGCTTCAAGCCGCGACGCAGGTGCAAGAACAAACGCTGACGCTGCTTCCGAAAATCGTCGCGGTGGCTTTGACCGTCGCGCTCTTCGGCGAGACCACGATGCATCTGCTGCAGCATCTCTTCGAAAGCGCGACGGCGGCGATCCCTGCGTTGACGCGATGGTAATGTGCCTGCTGGTTTTTGCGCGCTGCGCCGGCTTCGTTTTTCGCGCTCCCGGTTTCGCGCACCCGAGCGTACCGCCGCCGCTTCGAGCCGGCTTGGCTTTGGCGATAGCGGCCGCCATTGCAACGGCTCTCCCACCGACGCAGCGTCAGATCGACGATGCGATCCTTGCTATCGCCCTGTTGACGGAGTTCGCGATCGGCGGCGCGATCGGTATGACGGCTTCGCTGGTCTATGACGCCGCATATGCGGGTGGTCGCGCCGTCGACGACTATGTCGGCGTCAAGGCGATCGCGCCAAGTTTGCAGCTCGTTGCGCCCAGCGGCTTCGGCCGTCTGTGGTCGCTCGCCTTAACCGGCGGGTTCTTCCTTTCGGGCGCGTACCGGATCGCGCTGTTGGCCTTTGCGCAGAGCTTCACGCAACTCCCAGTCGGTGGCACGTTGCGCGCAAGCGGTTGGGGAGCGTACGCCGCCACGTTCGCGCAGACGATCGTCGTCGTGTCGGTGCAGGTTGCGGCGCCCGCCGTTGCGTTGGCGCTGGTCATGCAAATCGCGGTCGGCGCGCTCTCGCGGGCCGTTCCGCGTTTCGGCAGCTTCACGCTGGCCTTTCCCATGGCGTTCGCGGCGGCGCTCGTCGCAACGGTCATCGCGTTGCCGCTCCTTGCCGAACGTCGCATCGCGCCGCTACTGTCGATCCCGGGGTTGCGCTGATCGCGTCATCCCGGAGTCGAGCGACGAAGGATGAACGACGCTTCCGAGAAACCCTTTGACGCGACGCCGGCGCGCATACGCAAGGCGCGGCGCGAAGGCAACGTGCCGCGCTCGAGCGAGCTTGCGGCAAACATTGCGTTCGCCGCCGCGGCGCTGACCGTCGTCGCGGTCGTGCCGATGCAAGGCGGGGCCGGTGCGAGCGCGCTCGCTGCCGCAGCGAGCGGGGCCGCGGCGCGCGCCGAGGTCGCGCGCGTTTGCGCCGCCGTGATTCTTGCGCTCGCGCTATTGCCTCTCGGTGCCGCAGCGCTTGCCGGCGCGCTCGGCAGTTTCATGCAAAACGGCGGATTGACGCTCGTCGCAGTCGCGCCGAAATTCGAG
>JAFAHB010000256.1 GCA_019237435.1 Vulcanimicrobiota bacterium | reverse complement strand
GGGAGCGCGGTGCTCGACGCGGTAAACGTCGGCTTCGGCGGAGCGGCTGCCGATACGAACCACCTCGACGACGCCCGTATAAGAAACGTTTGCAGGGGCCGCTATCGCCGCGAAGAGCAATGGGTCGCGGCTCTCTTTGGCTACGGCGAAGCCGAGCGTTACCGCAGCCAGTGCGACCGTGATGGCGCTAGCGCGATTCATTGTCCGACGTCAATACCATGGGTGGTGCGGCGTCGCCGAAGGGCGCAGCTGCAGCCATGACGGCGTGGCTGTTCACGTAATATCCCGCATCGATCGCGGTCGGAACGGCGGCGCGATGCCAGGCGTCGTAACCGATGTAGAGCGCAACCGCAACCGCGGCGGCCACCGGAACGAGGACGATCGGACGAAGCGCGGCGTTCAGTCGCTCCCATAGCGATTGAGGGGGATGCTCGACGGCGCTGCGGATTCCGGCGACAACGCGTAACGGCAGCTCTCGCTCCGTAGCGTTGGCGTGGGCGCGTAAGAGCTCCGTGAGCGACAGCTCTTCGGCACGCCGTTCGTCGCACGATCGGCAGCTCGCGAGATGCGCGTGGACGGCGGCGTCGTCCTCGGGCGGAAGCTCGCGATACAGGTAATCGACGATTCGTTCGATGCTCGGATGCGTTTCGTTCATGACGTTAGTTTCATATACTCTTTGACGAGTTTGCGGAGCTGCCCGCGTGCCCGGTGGAGTCTCGATCGCACCGTGCCAACCGAACATCCGACGATCTGCCCAATCTCTTGGTAGCTGCAGCCGTCGATGTCCGCGAGCTCGACGATGGTACGTTGCCCAGGAGCTAGGTCTGCAAGCGCTCTTGACACCGGTTCGCTCAGCTGGGCATCGACGTACTCTTCGATCGGTTGGACTGCTTGCTCCGGAATCTCTTCCTGGAAGAAACGTCCTTTGCGGCGCCTTAGTTCGTCCCGGTGTAAATTCGTGACGATGCGGTAGATCCAGGAAAGGAACGAGGTTCCGGGTTTAAAGCTTTGCCAGGCTCGATAGACCCGAATGAAGGCTTCCTGCGTGAGGTCGGCTGCGTCGGCCTCATTACGGGTTAGGCGGAAGGCGAAGTTATACGTCGCCTTTCCATACTGCTCGATTGCATGCTCCAGGAAAGCCCGCTGATCCATGGCCTGCAACTACGCTTCCTTGCTCTGGCGGTGAGGTCATGCTTGCACCGTCGTTCGTCCTTCGTCCTTCGACTTCGCTTCGCTCCGCTCAGGATGACAGCCTTTTGCCCCAAAGGATGCGAGCGACGAGCCAGAGAGCCGCCAATGCGATCGCGGTTACGATCGTGAAGAGCGAGAGCTCGAGCAGCACGATGCCCGTGGACTCGCTTCCGCCGCAGAGCGCGATGACGTCGGCCACTAGTGCAAGCTTGAATCGTTCGAACGGATTGCTCGAGAGGCCCGAAACCGCGCGGGCCTGGGCGAGTACGCTCTGCGGGTCCCATCCACCAGTCTCAACGACGTCGGCGATTTTCCCGGACGGCGTCGCGAGAAAGAGGCGATCGTCGTGAAGAAAGTTGCTCGTGCTCACGCGCATCGAGCTTACTCCGAACTCGTCGAGGACGCGCTCGATCGTCGAGCCCGTTCCGGTGAGCAGCGTCCAGCGCTCGGGGCGTGCGCCGTAGGCCGCGCCGTATCGGCGCAGGACGGCAGGCGAGTCGTATTGGGGGTCGAGCGTGATTTCGGCAAGCGCGAAGCGTCTTGGATCCAACCGCGGTTGCAAATATGCGAACTTTCCGCTGATGGCAGGGCAGAGCGTGCGATCCGGACAGCGCGTGAAGACGAACGAAAGCAGGAGCGTCTTGCCGCGAAACGCCGAGGCAAGGTTGAGCCTGCGTTCGTTTTGATCGACGAGAACCGCCGCCGGCAACGCGCCGCCGATGGTAATCGGAACGGTCCGAGCTCGATCGGGCAGTCCCGGCGCGAACGCTGCGGCTGCGACGGCTCCCTCGAGCGTTGGCGGCTGCGTCGAGATATCGAGCAGCGCATCGATCGTCGTTCCGGATGAAAAGTGCTGTGGTGGCGAGAGGCGATAGCGGCGCGTCTGGGAAGGCAACATGCCGACGACCGTATCGGTGCGCACGACGGCGGTGCGATCGGGCAAACTCGCGAGCACGATCCCATGCACGGGAACGACTGCCGCGAGAGCGACCGTGAGCAGCGCAATCATGACGTCAACGTCGCCGAGATCGCGTGCGAGAGCGACGCCTGCGATTCATCGTCGTCGAACGTTCCCGCGATTCGGCCGCGCGCATCGATGAGTACGATGACGGCGGTGTGTGCGATGTCGCCATTGCGCAACGGTTGCGACCAGACATGGTAGGCTGCCTTTACTCGAGCGATTTGCGCAAAAGTCCCGGTGAGGCCTACGACGTCGTCATCGCGCGGTTCCGTAAACCGGCCGACGAAGCGATGCATGACCGCAACCGTGTCACGCTTGGGATCGACGGTTACGAACGCGACCTCAATCGGACGAGCCGGTTTTCGCTGCGCGCGCGCGACCCGCGCGAGCTTCGCCAACGTCATCGGGCAAGTGTCGGCGCAGTGCGTGAATCCGAACGTCAAAAGCACTGCGGTGCCGCGTTGTTGCGAGAGGCTCCACGCGGTGCCCGCATCGTCGCGCAGCGTGAAATCAGGCGCGCCGCCGGTCGCGTTGCATGCGGTCGCGATTGCACCCGCGAGGGCGCAGGCAATCGTACGCAGTGAGGCCCGCATATCGTCATTCTACCAGGTGTCCGCGAATCGAGGGCGCAACGAATCGTCCCCATGGAGTCGGCCGTTCTCGTCGTTCGCGTACTGTTGGGCGCGCTGCTGCTCGCGGCAGGCGTTCTCAAGGTTGGCCATCCCGCCGAGCTGGCGGCGAGCATCGCGGGATTCCGGCTGTTGCCCGCGTTCGTCGTGGGCCCGCTCGCCTTGGCACTGCCGTACATCGAGTTGCTGCTCGGCGCGTATCTCGTCGCGGGTCTCTTCACTAAAGTAGCGGCGGCAATCGCGGCCGTTCAGTTTGCGGCCTACGCGGCGGCCGTTGCGTCGGCGGTCTTGCGTCATATACCGGCAAACTGCGGCTGCTTCGGGCCAAACGATTCGGCCGTGGCCGATTGGCCGCACGTTTTCTTCGACGTCGTGCTCGCCGGTGCGGCGCTTTTCGTCGCCTATCGCGGGCCCGGTGCGTTTGCGGTCGATCGAAAGCTGCGCGAGCCCTCGCCACGCCTAGGGACTCGCGCGTGAAGCGCTCTTCGCTCACGATCGTCACGATCGCTATCGTCGCGATCATCGTCGTCGCCGCAATCGCCGCATACT
>JAFAHB010000015.1 GCA_019237435.1 Vulcanimicrobiota bacterium | reverse complement strand
GAGCCGCATGCCCGGTAAGCCTAAGCTGCCCGCTGTGTGGGTGCGTACGCCAACCGGCGTCGCATAACCTCGGTGGGCAGGCGGACGCGATCGGCTAACCGCAGGAACGCCAGCGCCTTCACGTGCCACCACGTCATGTCGACCTCGAACCAGCTCAGACCGTGGCGCGCCGAAAACGGAAAGGCGTGATGGTTATTGTGCCAGCCTTCACCGAACGAGAGCAGCGCCACCCACCAGCAATTCGTCGACTGATCGGCGGTTCGGTACGTGCGATAACCGAGCATATGCGCTGCGCTGTTCACGAACCAGGTCGAGTGATAGCTCACGACCAAGCGCACGAAGACTCCCCAAACCACCCAAGCCCAGCCCCCGAGAAAGAAGAGTCCAACGGCAAGCGCCACTTGCAACGGAAGCGCGAGATAAATCAACGCGCGATAGAACGGATCCGCGTAAAGATCGGGCGCATACCGCGCGACTTCTTCCTCGGTCGGATAGGCCACGTTGTGCCTGTAGAGCCAATCGACGTGCGCCCACCGAAAGCCGAACTCGATGCTATGCGGGTCTCCGTCGTGATCGGCATGCGCGTGGTGTTTGCGATGGACCGCGACCCAGCGAATCGGATCGCCTTGCAATGCGAGCGTTCCGAACAGCGCGAAGCAATACTCGAGCGGTTTGCGCAGTCGCAAGCTGCGGTGCGTGAGTACGCGATGGTAGCAAAGCGTAACGCCTAACGCGCCGGTACAATAGGCGGCCACCGCGAGCACGATCAAGTCCGAAAGTCGAAAGAGCGCCGGCAGGAATGCGGCGAGCGCACCAACGTGAACGAGTCCGAGTCCTACACCGGTCGCGTATCTAGCTGCTCGATCCATTCCGCTCGGCGTTTTTATGCCCCGATGACGGCCACACCTCGTTGAAGCGTCGCAAGCTTAGATGGAATTTCATGCTGCAGGACTGCGCCGTCGGGCACCGAACATACGTTCACAAACCCGGCCTCCACTACGTCATCCTGAGCGTAGTCGAAGGGCGGTGGTGGCGTGAATCTGTCGCGTCACCTGGCTAGGGTTTCGTTCTCGAGAGTCGAGCGCGAAACCGCCAACCACCTAGTCGAGAGGATACTCATGGCAACCAAGGTCAAGCGCGCCGTCAAGGAGCGGCGCCCAAAGCGAAAGCCGTGCAGCTTCTGCACCGAGCGCGCGATCGCAGTAAGTTACCGCGACGTCCCGCGGCTCAAGAAGTTCGTCTCGGAGCGCGGCAAGATCGTTCCACGCCGAATTTCGGGCAACTGTGCGAAGCATCAGCGGATGCTGACCACCGCGGTCAAACGCGCGCGGCTCATCGCCTTTCTCCCCTTCGTCACCGAGTAGCCCGGCCGGAGCCTTCGCGTGAAGCTCGTTCTCTTTAGCGACGTCAAGGCGCTGGGCAAGCGAGGCGACGTCGTCGACGTTGCCGACGGCTACGCCCGCAATTTCTTGCTGCCCCGCAAGCTTGCGGGCGAGGCGGATAGGGGCGCGCTGGCCCAGCTCGAGGCGCAGCAAAAGGCTGCCGAGCGCCGGGATGCACAGGAGCTTGCCGAGGCCCGCGATTTGGCGGCTCGCATCGAGGCCGCTCGAATCACGATCGCAGCCAAAGCGGGCGGAAGCGGAAAACTCTTCGGAGCGGTCACGAACGCGGACGTTGCCGCGGCGATCGCGAGCGCGCTCTCCATCGCCGTCGACAAACATAAGATCGAGCTGTCGCGCCAAATCAAGGCGCTCGGCTCGTATCCGATCGAGATTCGGCTGCACAAGAACGTCGTTGCAAGAACGGCCGTCGAGGTCGTTAGCGCGTAAGCGAGGCACAGACTACTAGCATGCCTAACGCCGCGCACGTTTACGCGACGCGCTTTCGGCGCAAGTTCGGCGTCGAAGACGAACTAAGCCGCTACGTCACCGCACTCTACGAGATGCTCGCCTCGGTGCTCGGACACGATAAGGTGGTGCTGCGTGCGGGGAAGGTCAACGCGTTGAAGATGATGCGGTCG
>JAFAHB010000277.1 GCA_019237435.1 Vulcanimicrobiota bacterium | reverse complement strand
CTATGCCGAGGACCCGGCAATCGAACGGTACCGGCCGGCTGCGGAGGTGATCGTATAGATGGCTCGTCGGCGCGGTGGACGTCTTCCGCGCAGCAAAGCAAATGCGGAGAAAGCCGCAAAGACTGCGACGCCCAAGGAAGAGGCGATCGAGGTCGAGGGCACGATCGTCGAGCCGCTTCCGAACGCAATGTTCAGGGTCGAGCTTGCGAACGGCCATCGCATGCTCGCGCACGTTTCGGGCAAGATCCGGATGCACTTCATTCGGATTCTTCCGGGCGACCGGGTGCTCGTCGAGCTCTCGCCTTACGATTTGACGCACGGCCGAATAACGTATAGGTATAAGTGACGTGACGAAGTCCCGCTCGGAGCATGCTACAGTGATAACGATAGCTTGGGCGCCCCTAGGGGAGTCTCAAGCAAGCCAATATGTGAAAGGCGCCCATGGGCTGGGGGCCCCACGAACGTGGGGGGCGCGCAGCCGGGGGCGAAGCGCCGTATAGAATGAAAGTTAGACCTTCGGTTAAGAAAATTTGCGAAAAATGCAAAATCATCCGCCGCCGCGGCAAGGTGCGGGTGATTTGCGAAGTCAACCCAAAGCACAAACAAGTGCAGGGCTAAGGAGTAACATGGCTCGCATTGCTGGTATCGATCTTCCGCGCGAGAAACGCGTCGAGGTTGCGCTGACGTATATCTTCGGCATAGGCGCGCCGACGGCGCGCAAGATTCTTGCCTTTGCCGGAGTGAATCCCGATCTTCGCGTCAAGGCGATGAGCGAAGAAGAAGAAAAGAAACTGCGCGACGCGATCGACTCGCTGCAACTGCGCGTCGAAGGCGATCTTCGCCGAGAAGTGCAGGGCAACATCAAACGCCTGATGGATATTGGATGTTACCGCGGTTTGCGCCATCGGCGTGGACTGCCGGTTCGAGGCCAGCGAACGAAAACCAACGCGCGAACGCGCAAGGGACCGAAGCGCACGGTCGCCGGTAAGAAAAAGGCCATCGCGAAGAAATAATCTGAGCGTTAAGAAACGTTGATTTGGATGCAGCTCAACGAGATGCGCCAAATCGGCGCTTCGTAGCGATGAGAGCCGTCATCACCGCCGGAGGGCGAATCGACGGCGCGTTTGCGCGAGCTGTCGGCACGCGGGTGAAGGCGTTGGCTTTGGTGCACGGCAAGACGATGCTCGCGCGAATGATCGAAGCCTTGCGGATGGCAGGCGTCGACGAGATCGCGGTGGTCGGCGGAGATGAGGTTCGGCAGGCGTGCGCGCACGCCGTCGATCGGATCGTCGACGAAAGTCCCTCCGGCAGCGAAAACTTGCTGCGCGCGTTGCGAGCCTGGCCGGACCGCGAACGGCTCATCTACGCAACGAGCGATTTACCGTACGTTACGTCGGCAGCAATTGGCGATTTCCTCAATCGCGTCGGGCATGGTACGCTCGCCGTCGCCCTTGCCGAATTCGCGGCTTTTGAAGCTCGTTTTCCCGGCGCGCCGTCCTCGTTTGGGATTACGTTAAGCGGCGAGCGGGTCGTCAACGGTGGCGTCTTTTCGATACCGCAAGGTGCGACCGAGAAGCTCGCCGCTATGGCGACGCGCTTTTTCGAAGCTCGCAAACGCCCGTGGCGAATGGCAAGTCTCGTCGGCCCCGGTGTCTTATTCCGGTTTATCTCGGGGCGGCTGCGCGTCTCCGACCTGGAGGCGATGGCGCTGCACGTTCTCCAAGTGCCGGCGCAGGCGTTGCGCGGATGCGCCCCAGAGCTTGCCTATGACGTCGACCTTCTTGCCGAGTACGAGTATGCGTGCGCCCACGCTTGAGGGTGGGCATGTAGCCAGTCCGTTTCGGCTCGCGCTCTTTTGGCTCGGCGTGCAAGCCGTCTGGGGCGCCCTGTTGGGCATCTCGTTGCAGTCTCGCACCATCGAGCTAGCGTCGGGCAGCGCCGTTCTCGCATACGGCCGGCTCGCGACGATGGGCGCTGCCACGGCGGCCGTCGTGCAGATCCTCGTCGGAATCTGGTCGGACGCGCGCCGCCGCAACGGCAGCCGCCGGCTGGAGTTTTATCTTGCCGGCGCCGTGGGTGGAGCGGCGGCGATCGCAGCGTTCTACGATGCGCGCACGTTCTTCGCGCTGAGCGTTGCATTCATCGCGCTGCAAGCCGCATTGAACGTCGCGATCGGCCCGTATCAAGCGATTATTCCTGATTTTGTCGAAGGCGCGCGAGTAGGAACGGCCTCGTCGTGGATGGCGGCACTGCAATCGGTCGGTAACGCCGTCGGCGCGCTTGCCGCAAGCTTCATTGCGAACGCGCGAACGCTGAGCTACGCGCTGGCCGCGCTATTGTTGACGACGTGTGCTCTGACGTCGGCGCACGCGCGCGCTTTGCCGCTGCGCGAATCGATCGGCCCTTCCCGGCTGCATGTCACGCGCCCCTTCGTCGATTTGTTCGTCTCGCGCGCGCTGGTGTACGTCGGCTTCTATACCTTGCTCGGTTATTTGTTGTTTTACGTTCAGAATGTGCTCGGCGCGTCGGTGCTTGCCGATGCGCGGCGGCTCACGGGCGTTCTGATTATCAGTTTCACCATCGTCGGTGCCTTGGGCGCGGCATTGGCCGCGCGTCCCTCCGACCGTGCCGATAAGCGGCTCGTGGCGACGCTAGGGGCTCTCGGATTCATCGTGGCACTAGCGCTCTTCATCACTGTAAACCGGCTCGGAGGCGCGGTTGCCGCGACGATCGTTGCCGGGCTAGGCTGGGGAGTGTTCCTCGTGGCGGACTGGGCCATCGCCTGCAGAGTCCTTCCGGCGGGTGCTATGGCAGCGGCTATGGGCATTTGGAATCTTGCAGTCGTCCTGCCGCAGGTAGTCGCGCCGGCCCTTACGACTGCGGTCTTGACGCGTTTCCAACTCATCGGCGGGCCCGTCGCACCTCGTGTAGCATTCGGCTTGGCGCTGGCTGAAACCGTAGCAGGAATAGCCTGGTTGTGGCGTTTACCACGTTGCCTAACAAACCGATAAGGCGTATCGTGTGTTTGTACGGGCAGGCGGCGCTCCAAGCGGCCGCTCGCCTTGTAGGGCTGGCAGCGGTTTCGCCGCGTCAGCATGGAGCTTTTTTAAGGAGGCACTCGTGAAACGACTGAGCACCGGAATACTCGCCTCGATCGTAACGATCTGCGGGTTGTTCGCGGTGTCCGCTCCGTCGATTGCGGCGCAAGGAAACAATGGAAACAGCGTCGCTCAGGGGGGAGCACCCCCGCCGGCGGATTTTGGATCACCGCCATCCGGTCAGATTCCAATCCTTTATAACGATCATCACGTCTATTCCAAGCCCGACATTCTCAAGCAGGGGCGCGTATTAGCCGCGCTGGTCAAAGGCGGTACGCTCTTGATTCCGCTGCGCTCGATGTTCGAACAAATGGGCGCGACGGTATCGTGGGATGCCGGCAGCAACACGGCGACGGTATCCAAAGCCGGCGCTGAAGTCAAGGTGACCGTCGGCAAACCCGAAGTGGTCATCAACGGCGAATCGCGTCCGCTGGACGTTCCGCCGATGGTGTATCAGGGCGTCGTACTCGTGCCGGTCCGTGTGATATCGGAAGGCATGGGCGCGTACGTACAGTGGGTTCCCGATCGGCATATCGTCGTCGTGCGGTACATTCCGGCGACGCCGCCGCCGAGCCCGGCACCTCCGCCCCCCGCGCCGCCACCGCCGCCACCGCCCCCGCCGCCGACGCCCCGACCGCTTCTTGGTGAAGCATGGGCGGTTGGTGACTACATCTTCTCGCCTACCATCTACAACGAGTTCAATGCGGGGAACCACTCCAACGGCGGCAATGGCGGGTATGCCGCGCGCGGTGGAGGCGAGTTCAGCCTCGGCAGCATTCCATTCATGGTGGAAGGCTCGTACGAGCACTGGAACTATCCGCACAACTGCACGACCGTCAATAACGTTCCGCAAGCGGATTGCTATGTGACGGTCATCGGCGGTAACGGCAGTTCGCCGGTGCCGACGATCACGGGAATGGCAGATCAGGATTTCGACGCTCGCCTTGCGGTGCGCGTGCTTCAGCCGCGCATCTACATCGGCGTCGGATATATCTGGATGCAGAACAACTACGGCTATCCCAACATGAACGGCGTCGGGTTCGGCGGTGAGAAGCTGCCCGATCTCAACCACGCCTTCTCGTACTTCGGAAGCATCTACTACTATCCGAGCGTCAATGGAAACGCGGTGGTGTCGCTGCCGAATCGTTATCCCGCCACGGGATCCCATTCGGCGACCTTGCCGCTTCAGTACAACATCCTGAAGTACCAGGTTGGGCTGACGTACGCGTTTGGAACTTCCCCGGTATTCATCGAAGCCGGTTGGATGGGTGACAGCTGGACGAATAAAGAGAACGCGCCGGTCAACCGTAGTTACAACGGTCCGTTCGCGGGGCTTGGGCTGCGACTTCTCTATCCATAGGAGTAGCGCAGGTAGCAACAAGGGGCTCGGTAGCTATCGAGCCCCTTGCCTTTGTACCGGGTCTCCAGGTAAGATAGCTTCTTGGGCCTGCGGGCCATAAAGCTTCATAGTAAACCGCGTGTCATCCTGAGATTGTCGACGGGTGGCCGATTTAACCGGAGATATTTTGGCGGCAAAAAAACAGAGTAAGACGCGTCGGAAGCGTGAGGTCAAGAACGTTCAAGCGGGCGTAGCGCACGTTCACGCATCGTTCAACAATACGATTGTGACGATCAGCGATCCGCACGGCGGCGTCATTTCGTGGGCCTCGGCGGGCAACCTAGGATTCAAAGGCTCGAAGAAGTCCACTCCGTTCGCCGCGCAGATGGCTGCGGAAGCTGCTGCGCGCAAGGCGATGGAGCACGGCATGAAATCGACCGAGGTCTTGGTTAAAGGTCCAGGCGCGGGTCGCGAGGCCGCGATTCGATCGCTGCAAGCCGCCGGGCTCGAGATCACGATGATCAAGGACGTGACGCCGATCCCGCATAACGGCTGCCGGCCGCCCAAGCGCCGGCGGGTTTAGAGCAGCATGTCGCGATACATCGGACCGGTCTGCCGCCTCTGCCGGCGCGAGACCGCCGCGAGCAAAACCGGCGAAAAGATCAAGCTCTTTCTCAAAGGCGATCGGTGCTTGTCGCGCAACTGCGCGGTCGAGCGCCGCGGTACCGCTCCGGGACAAAAAACCGCCGGAAAAGCTCGGACGAAGGTTTCGGAATACGGCCGTCAGCTTCGCGAGAAGCAGAAGATGCGCCGGTATTACGGCGTGCACGAAACTCAGTTCGAAAATTACTTTCGCGAGGCTGCGAGGGTGCCGGGACAGACCGGGCGCACCTTCTTGCAATTGCTCGAGCGGCGCCTCGACAACGTTGTTTATCGGCTTAACCTAGCGACGAGTCGGGCGCAGGCGCGTCAACTCGTGACGCACCGGCACTTTCGCGTGAACGATAGGATCGTCAGCATTCCGTCGTACGTCGTGCGAGCGGGCGACGTGATCTCGATTGCGCCCGGCAGCCTCAAGTCGCCGGTGTTCCAATCGAATCTCGAGATCGCGCAGAGCCGGCGGCCGCCCGAATGGCTGGAATGGAACGATCAAGAGAAGACCGCTAAGGTCTTGCAGCCGCCGCCGCGCGAACAGATCGATACGCCGGTCGACGAACAACTGATCGTCGAGTACTACTCACGATAACGCACAAGACGTTTCGAAAGTAACCTATCTCCGCTACTAGGCGTGCGATCGTCGTCGACGGGCGTCGGGGACGGATAACGTAAGTAGCAATAAAGGACAAACGAAGACTCAAATGACCACCATGCTCGAAGCGCCCGTTGGGGCGACCATCGAAGTGCGCGAGCGGCGCGACAACTATGCGAAGTTTGTGATCGAACCGCTCGAACGCGGCTTTGGCATCACGCTCGGCAACGCGCTGCGTCGCGTGTTGCTCAGCTCGATTCCGGGGGCTGCCGTGACCTACATGAAGATCGACGGCGTGCTCCACGAGTTCTCGACCATCCCCGGGATGGTCGAAGACACGATTGCGTTGATGCTCAATCTCAAGGGGCTGCCCGTAAAGCTTAACAGCGACGAGCCCAAGGTGCTGACGCTCTCGGTTAGCGGCGCGCGCGAAGTCACCGCGGCCGATATCGTGCCGGACGCCGACGTGGAGATCCTCGACCCGCACTACCGCCTGTGTACGCTTTCATCGAAGGACGCGAAGCTCACGATGGAGATCGGCGTCGAGCGAGGGCGCGGTTACGTAATGGCCGATCGTCAGCGCAACGTCGAGCACATGATCGGTCTCATACCGCTCGATTCGCTCTTCTCGCCGATCCGCAAGGTGAACTTCACCGTCGACGACACGCGCGTGGGTCAAAGCGTGGATTACGATCGGCTCACCGTCGAAGTCGAGACGAACGGCTCGATCACGCCGGACGACGCCCTCTCGACGGCGGCTTCGACCATGCAGGAAGAGCTCGATCTATTCGTCTCGTTCACGAATCGGTCGGAACCGTTGCCCGAGACGCCGCCGAACGAGTGGGACATCCCAGTGGAGACGCTCAATTTGTCGGTGCGCTCGTTCAATTGCTTGAAGCGCGCGGGCATCTCGAAAGTTTCCGAGCTGCTCGACCTCACCGAAGACGAGATCATGAAGATGCGGAACTTCGGGAAAAAGTCGCTCGACGAGATCAAGCAGGTGCTCTCAGAGAGGGGGCTGTCGCTGCGGCAAGCGTAGCGGCGGGAAAGAGAACTTGCCACATTCGATTGCCTACAAACGGCTTTCGCGCACCGACGGCCACCGCCGGTCGCTTCTTCGCAATCTCGCGACCGCGCTTTTCAAACATGAAAAAATCGAGACGACGTCGGCGAAGGCTAAAGAGCTGAGCCGCGTCGCCGAGCGCTTGATCACGACCGCGCTGGCAGGCGACCTCGCGGCACGGCGCCGGCTTGCCGAGTACATCACCGAACCGGCAGTCGTGAAAAAGCTGGTCGAGCAAATTGCCCCGGCGCTCAAAGGGCGCACCGGCGGTTACACGCGCATAACCAAAACGCGCGTGCGTTCGGGCGACGCCGCCGAGCTTTCGCAAATCGAGCTGCTGACATAGCATCCTGTCTGTGTCATCCTGACCGGAGCGCCGCAGGCGCGACGTCGAAGGACGCAGGACGAGGATGACGATGACCTATCGATCCGAAGCGCAGGCGTTGGATGCCGAAATCGTCGGCATGATGAAACGCTGGCACCAAACGGGGGAGCCGCTGCACGATCGTGCGTTCGACGATCTCGCGCGGCGGGTCTTTGACCACCAGCTTCGATACAACCAACCGTATCGGCGGTACTGTGAGCGCCTCGGCGTGACGTCGCCGCGCTGGTGGCAAGAAATTCCCGCGGTCCCGGCCGCGGCGTTCAAGGAAGCAGCTCTGACCACGTTCAATCCCGAGCGCGCAGAGCTGATCTTTGAAACCAGCGGCACCACGCGTGGTCTGCCGGGCCGGCATTACATGGAAAACTCGGCGACGTACGATGCGGCGCTTTTGGCAGGATTCGATCGATTCGTGCTGAGCGACGGCGCCCGCCTTCGCTACTTCAATTTGGTTCCGGATCCGGCGGAACGGGCAAACTCCTCGCTCGGGTACATGATGGCGCGCGTCGCCGAGCTGCTCGGAAAAGACCGCACCGGATGGTATGTACGCGGCGGCGAGCTGCTGATCGAAGAAGTGATTACCGATCTCAATGCCGCTTTGTCGGAAAACCACCCCGTTTGCATTGCGGCGACCGCATTCGCTCTCGTCGATCTTCTCGATGTGATGGAAACGCGCAACTGCAAGCTCGCATTGCCGCGAGGCTCGCGCCTCATGGAGACCGGCGGTTTCAAGGGTCGCGCGAGAGCCGTCGATCGCAACGAGCTCTACGCTCGCATCCGCGATCGTTTCGCCGTACCCAACGACGCGATCGTTTCGGAGTATGGAATGACCGAGCTAAGTTCGCAATATTATGCGGCCGGCGGCGGCCCATACTCGGCACCGCCTTGGCTGCGAACGCGCGTTGTCGGGCCCGAGCGCGCAACGGTTCCTAACGGCGCGACCGGCGCTTTACTACATGTGGATCTGGCGAATCGCTCATCGTGCGTCGCGATTCAAACCGAAGATCTCGGCATAATGACGGACGATGGTCTCGTTCTCATAGGGCGCGATCCTGATGCAGCGCCGCGCGGATGTTCGCTCGACGCCGAGGAGCTGCTTCGCCGCTAGCCGTGCGTAAGCTGAAAAACCGTCCCTTGATTTGAACTACCGCCCTGGGCGGTAGTTCCGTACAGGTTTCCGGCCTGATCGCTCGTCAAGCCGTAATATGGATACGCGCCGTCCGTTCCGCCCGCAAAGTTATGCAGCACCAATTCCTTGCCGGACGGGACATCCACTGTGAAGATGGTGCCGCAATCGCAGCTTCCTCCGCCCGCCGAGGTCGTTCCGTACAGAACCCGGCGGACCAAAACGAGCGTGCTCGTCGGCGAACTTCCGTCGGCGCCACCCTTAAAGCTGTAGAGTACGCGTTCGGCAGAGTTCTTCGCGCTCAGTTTGAAAACGCAGCCAACGTTGCCGCTGCCCCCATAGTAGGTCGTACCAAAGAGATTGCCGTTAGCGTCTTCAGAGAGTCCCCCGTAGGGATCGGCACAGTCGGGCGCGCCTGCGAATGCGTAAACCGTCGTCAATCGCCAGCCGCCCTTTGACCTCAGCGTGAGCTTGAAAACCGTCCCGGCGTTATGCGCTCCACCGCCCTCCGTGACGCCGTAAATTGCTCCGGTTCCATCGACTAGCAGACGTCCCAGCGAGCCGACTGCGCCGTCGGTGCCGCCCGTGAACGCATGAATTACGCGCTCGCGCCAAGTACCGCGGTGCTTGAAAAGTTCGTAGACGACGCCATAGGAATGTTTTCCACCGTCGGGCGTCGTTCCGAAGAGATCTCCGCGACGGTCGGCGGCAAGGCCGCCGCCGGGTCCAAAACCGTCGCTGCCGCCGGTAAAGTCGTGCAAGACGGTTTCGCTTGAGCCTTGCAACTCGTAAGCGACGCCGCAGCCCGTGCTGCCGCATGACGGGCCTGAGCCGCCGGAGACCGTCGTGCCGTAGGCGTCCCCATGCGAACTCAAGAGCACGCCGCCGTACGGATTCTTACCGTCGGAGTAACACATGAAGTTATAGCGCACCGATTCGGGCCACGGCGGACTCGAGCGCGGGGTCAAGCTAAAGACGGTACCGCACGAGGCCGCGCCGCCGATGACCGTCGTGCCCCAAAGGTTTCCGGAAGCATCGAAAACCAGGTCGGCCGCGGGGTCGCCGCCGTCGTTGGCGCCGCTAAAGCTGTAAAGAATCTGAACGGCGTTTGCTTTCGCGTGGGAGCTTGCCGCGTTGCCGGCAAGCGACGTCTCTATCGGCGGCGTGATACCGCTGCACCCGACGACCAGCACCACCGCGCAAACTCCGGCGCATCGAGCGATCCAGATTGTCATCACCGTGCGCTGCATCGTAGCAAAGGCTCCATCATCGTTACGGACGTTCGCGTGGATCGCCGACCGGCCTCCAGCGCGAGCTGATGATGCCGCTGTTCAGTCCGCTCGTCGAGAGAGTCCCCGAAAAGCGCGCGTGTTCGACCTTCATGCATCGATCGACGACGACGTTCATGCCGGCGGCGTCGGCGAGCGCGATCGCGTCCTCGTTGATTACGCCGTATTGAAACCATATCGAGCTCGCGGAGATTTCGATTGCCTCCTTAACGGTGCCGACAAGAGCGTCTGGACGTCGGAAAACGTCGATGAGATCGGGTACGCCACGCTCGGCAGCGTAGGCGATAAGCGATGGGTAGGCTTTGATTCCGTCGATTTGCTCGAGCGCCGGATTGATCGGCGTCACGTCGTACTCGCGCTGGCGGCGCAGATAGGAGAAGACGGTATAACTCGGGCGCAGCGGATTTGCCGACGCACCGACGATCGCGATGGTTCGCGCGTTCCGCAGCAATTCGCGGCGTTGCGACGGCGTCGTCACGATCACGCCGCGTCGCCCTTCGAAAGCGTCAGGGCT
>JAFAHB010000248.1 GCA_019237435.1 Vulcanimicrobiota bacterium | reverse complement strand
AGACGAGATCGTCGCAGAGTTCGCGAACCGCCGGCTCGATTTCAAAATACGGAACGATCTCTTTGGGGTGAACGAGGGCGCAATCCAGACCCGCCTCGACGCAATGATGCAGGAAAATCGAGTTGAGCGCGGCGCGCGCTGCCGGTTTCAGACCGAACGAAACGTTCGATATCCCAAGCGAAGTCAGCGCGCCCGGCAGCTCGCGCTTGATCGCTCGAATTCCCTCGATCGTTTCGATCGCCGACGTAGCGAACTCCGCCTCACCGGTTGCAAGCGTAAACGTTAGGGTATCGAAGATCAGCGCGCCCGCGGGCAGTCCGTACTCGCCGACCGCGATCTCGTGGATGCGCCGTGCGACCTCCAGTTTTCGCGCGGCGCTCTTTGCCATTCCACTCTCGTCGATCGTCAGCGCGATGACCGCAGCGCCGTGCTCGATCGCAAGCGGCATGATGGCGTCCATCTTCGTGCGGCCGGATTCGAGATGAACCGAGTTGAGAATCGCGCGGCCCGGATAGTTTTGCAGCGCGACCGCGAGCACGCGCGGCTCGGTCGAGTCGATTGCCAGCGGCGCTTCGATCGCTTGAGCGAACCGCCGCACGAGCTGACGCATCTGTTCGTCCTCGTCGGCTCGCTCGGTCAGCGCGCAGCAAACGTCGAGCACGTGCGCGCCTCCCTCGACTTGCTCGCGCGCGACCAGCACGATATCGTCGTAGCGATCTTCCAGCAGCAGGCGCTTGATTTTGCGCGATCCCTGCGAGTTGATGCGCTCGCCGACGATGAGCGGACGCGGCTGTTGTTCGAGGGGAACGGCAGTGATCGCCGACGCGACCTCCTCGGCGCGCTGGATGGAGGAGCGCGGCTTGGGCTCGACCGATGCAATCGCGTCGCGGAGCGCCGCGACGTGCTCGGGAGTCGTGCCGCAGCAACCTCCCACGACGTTGACGCCGAAGTCGCGCACGAACGCGGCTAGCTCGCGCGCCAGCTCTTCCGGCCGCTCGGGATAGATGGTCTCGCCGCGCGGTCCCATGAGCGGCAAACCGGCGTTGGGAATCACGCTGACGTACGCGCGCGACCGCTCGCACAGATATCGAATGGAGTCGCGCATCTGCGCGGGACCCGTCGAGCAGTTGAGGCCGACGACCTCTACGTCGAGCGCGCCGAGGACGGCGCAGATTGCGCGAATGTCCGTGCCTAAAAGCATCCGCCCTTCGGTGATGAGCGTCGGCTGCGCTTGAATCGGCACTCGGCGCAGACCTCGCTCGAACTCGCGGCGGATCCCTGCGATCGCAGCCTTGAGCTCGAGCAAATCTTGCATCGTCTCGAGAACGAGCAAATCGGCGCCGCCTTCGACCAGCGCGCGCGCCTGTTCGGCGTAGATATCGCGCAGCCGTTCGTACGTTATATTCGAGAGCGCGGGGTCGGAGGATGAGACGAGCATGCCGGTTGGCCCCATCGAGCCTGCAACGAACCGGGGCCGGTTAGGCGTGGAAAATGCCTCGCAGGCCTGACGAGCGATTTGCGCGGCCCGGCGATTGATCTCCGCCGTTTGCTCGCCGAGCGAGTACTCGTCGAGTTTCAAGCGCGACCCGGTAAACGTATCGGTCTCGACGACGTCGGCACCGGCAGCCAGATACGATTCGTGAATGCGCGCGACGACGTCGGGTCGCGTGAGCACGAGCGCTTCGTTGCAGCCGCTCTGCGTCGCGCCGCCAAAATCGTCGGCGGACAGCTCGAGCGCCATGAGCTGCGTCCCCATGGCGCCGTCAAACACCAAGACTCGCTCCTGGAGCAGGCGCAAATATTCAGACAACGGTGCTAATCTCTCCGACCACTTTTCCGGCCCGATTATACACCGGGGGACGCGCGAAACCAGCGAGCAGCTCCATCTGCTCTTCGTCGATCACGCCAAGGTGCCGCAAGACGCCCAGCGTCGAAGGCCCGCGCGCGCGCGCGCCGCCGTCGAGAACTTTCGAGACGAAACCACACTCCTGGGCGATCGCGGCGACGCCGTGGACTCCCTCGGCGCCGGCTTTTGAAGCAATCGACCCCTTACCGGCACGCATCAACTCGGTGTCGAGCTGCCCGGTTCCGGCGACGTATTGCGGATGCGCCACCATGGCGTCGCGCACCGTGCGCAGCGCCAACGCATCCCGATCGGAGAGCTCGGTGAGCGTTGCCAGCCGCGCGAACGAATGCGCCGCGTTGCGCAAGCTCGTTGCGTAGACCGGAATGCCGCATCCGTCGATCGCGAGCGGCCAGGTTGCAGCGTCGTCGCCCGAGACGCGCGCGCAAAGCTCCAAAATGCGGCGTTGCGCCGGATTCTCCAAGCTGAGGTAACTTGTGGTGTCGGCGCCTATCACTTTGCACATCGCGAGAATTCCCGCGTGCTTTCCCGAACAGTTGTTGTGCAAAGCGCTCGGTTTCTCGCCGGCACGGCGTAACGCATCGGCGGATCTCTCATCGTACGGCCAGTGGACGCCGCACTGGAGGTCATCAACGTTCATCCCGATTTTGTTGAGAATCGAAAGCACGGCCGCCACGTGCATCGGTTCGCCCGCGTGCGATGCTGCTATTACCGCTATTTCCGCAGAATCGAGTCCGAATGCAGTATCCACGCCGGCTTCGATTGCGGCAGCGGCAATGAACGGCTTGGCCGCCGAGCGCAAATAGATCGGCGCGTCGATCGCGCCCGCTTCGTACAATACGCGACCGCCCTTATCGACGGCGCAGACCGCGACGTGATGAACCGACTCGACGCGCCCTCCGCGCGTAACGTTTACGGTTATATCCGGGGTCAAACCAGCGCGGGTTCGACGATCGTCGCTTCCTGCTCGGCGAAGACCGGATTGCTCAGGTATCGTTCGCCCGTGTCGCAGCCGATCGTCACGATTGTCTTACCGCGGGATTCCGGGCGTGATGCGACCTGCAGCGCGGCCCAAACGTTCGCGCCCGACGAGATGCCGACCAGCATCCCCTCCTCGCGCGCGAGGCGGCGCGTGGTCGCAATCGCGTCGGCGTCCGTAACGCGGATCACTTCCTCGTAAATCTCGGTGTTAAGCACTTTCGGTACGAATCCGGCCCCGGTGCCTTGGATCTTGTGCGGGCCCGGCTTGCCGCCCGAAAGCACCGGCGATGCATCGGGCTCGACGGCGATCGTCTTTACGCTCGCCTTTCGCGCTTTGAGGACTTCGCCCACGCCGGTAATCGTGCCGCCGGTTCCAATCGCCGAGATAACGATGTCGACGGCGCCGTCGGTGTCGCGCCAAATTTCCTCTGCAGTCGTGCGGCGATGGATCTCCGGATTCGCCGCGTTCTCAAACTGTTGGGGCATGAAATACTTGTTCGAGGCCGATGCGACGATCTCGTTTGCGCGGCGTACCGCGCCGGGCATCCCTTCGGCGCCGGGCGTCAGCACGACTTGCGCGCCATAAGCTTTGAGCAAGTTGCGCCGTTCGATCGTCATCGTGTCGGGCATCACGAGGATCAGCGGATAGCCCTTTGCCGCGGCGACGAAGGCCAGCGCGATGCCGGTATTCCCGCTCGTCGGCTCGAGAATCGTCATACCGGGTAAGAGACGGCCGTCACGTTCGGCGGCTTCGATCATCGCGACGCCGATTCGGTCCTTGACCGATCCCGCGGGATTGAACGACTCCATCTTAACAAGAACCGTTGCCGCCAAACCGCCGGCCAGCCGCGGCAGCTTCACCAGCGGCGTATTGCCGAACGTATCGGCGAGATTTTCATAGATGCGTGCCATGGTATCGTGCTTTAACCCTCGCTTTTGATAGAACGTTTCAAGGGATAACTTCGCGCCCGGCTAGTATGAGCGGCCATGCAGCAATTGTCCTTTGCCGCGCGCGCCGTATGCGCTTTACTCGCATTCGCCCCGACCGTGGTCGCCATGCCGGCGGAGGCCGCCAATGGGGCGGCACTCGAAAGCGCGCTTGATGCGATCGCTGCGTACGCGCCGCAAGCAATGCGCGAACAAGGGACTCCCGGCCTTGCGGTCGCGATTACCGATGGCTCGCGGACGCTGCGCATCATTACGCTTGGATACGCGAATGCCGAAGCCAAGGTGCCGGTGACGGCTGCGACGCGTTTTGCGGTTGGATCGATCACCAAGTCGATGACGGCGCTGAGTCTTCTGGAGCTTCATGACGCGGGACGGCTCGACTTGGATGCGCCCGTACAACGCTATCTGCCATGGTTTTCGATCGATAGCGGCAAGCGCTCGATTCTCGTTCACGAGATTCTTTCGCACACCGCGGGGCTGCCCGACGACTACGCCGCTGAAGCCGGGTACGCGTACGACGTCGTCGCGCTACGACTCGCGCGAACCATCTTTCGGCCGGGAACGGCCTGGTCGTACTCCAACGACGGCTACGAAACCGCCGGCGCGATTTTGGCCCAGATCGACCATCGCTGGTGGGCCGATGCGCTGCAAGCTCGAGTTCTCGAACCGATCGGCATGGCCGAGAGCTCGCCGACCTTTACGCCGGCCGCAATGTCGTCCGCCGCGGTGGGCTATCAGTTTCGCGACAACGACCGGCCCGCGCCGCTGCATCCAGCGCTCGTACCATCGCCGGCCATGGATTTCATCGACCCCGCCGGCTCGGTGCTCTCGACACCCGAGGATATGGCGCGATACATGCGTTTCTATCTCAACGG
>JAFAHB010000243.1 GCA_019237435.1 Vulcanimicrobiota bacterium | reverse complement strand
AATTTTCTGGCGTGCCATTCGGAGCGTCTCCAGCACGCGCGGAACGACGATCTGACGGAGCTCCGCCGTCGTGTGTTCCCGCGTCGCTCGGCCGTCGAGCGTGCGAACCTCGAAGCGCTCCTCTTGCTCGGTCGCGCCCAGACGTTTCTTGATCGCTTCGGCTTCGGCGAGCGTCGTCTTTAGGCCGAGCGAGATATCGCTCGTAAGCACGTTGCCCCCGACCGGAATCGTGGCGGTGTAAATCGCACTTCCGAGCGAGTAAACGGCGATATCGGTGGTTCCGCCGCCGATATCGAGCAAGACGACACCGACCTGCTTCTCTTCTTGCATGAGCGTCGCGGCCGAGCTGGCGAGCGGCTCGAAGACGATTCCCAGAGCTTCCAACCCAGCGCGCTGAACGCACTTGAGCACGTTACTGATGAAGCTCGTGCTGCCGGTAACGATGTGCGTGTCGACCTCGAGCCGCCCGCCCGCCATTCCAATCGGGTCGTTGACGCCTTCTTGTCCGTCAACGGTAAAGTAGCGCGGCAAGGCGTGAATGATCTGCCGGTCGGTCGGGAGATTGATGATCTTGCTCGCGTCGATGACGCGGCGTACGTCGCCCGGCGTCACTTCTCGATCCTCGCCCGAAACGGCAACGACCGCGCGGTTATTGGTGCTTCGTATGTGATCGCCGGTTATTCCGACGAAAACCTCGTCGAAGTGAATGCCCGCCATACGTTCGGCCTTCTCGGCGGCCGCTTCGATCGATTTGATGGTCTCGTCCAAATCTACGACGACGCCTTTGCGCATTCCAAGCGACGGAGCTTCACCGAAACCGACGATTTCGAGGCCGGCTGAGCCGTTGTGCGCGACGACCGCGCACGTCTTGGTCGTCCCAATATCGAGGCCGCAAACGGTCTCGTGCTTCATCCGCGCTCCGTCACACCTTCTTTAAGCAAGTGGCCGCCAACCACGATATATTGCGGTTGCCCGTGGTGATTCCTACTAGTGCTGGCAGCACAGGCGGCCGGGTGTGCCAAGCCTTTGCGGGTCAACGGGCATATCCTTGAGGAGAACCGGCTAAACGTGTGGAGAAATTGTGCATCACTTCGACGGTTCGGCGCAAGGGCTCCTCAAAAAAGCCTCAAAACACCCGCCATGAAAATACGCCGCGCTCTAGCAGCGCGGCGCCCGCGTAGGTCATGATGCAACTTTACTCGTCGTTCTGATTTGGGAGTCCGATCTTGGTAAACCGAACTTGCTCACTTCTCGCTCTCAGCGCCGCACTGCTCGCCCCGATGGCGGCCGTTACAGCCGGCGCCGCTTCTCCTGCGATTCCGGATGGAACCTATACGGTTAAGGTCGTCAAGGTGCTCGACCCAAAACACCTTGACGTCGTTTTGGACAACGGGCAGGAAGCGACGCTCCCCTCGGGACGACCATACGTCGACTTCTCCAAGGTTCGGCCGAACGACCAGCTCAAGCTTTCGGTCATCAACGGCAACGTCATGGTCTTCTTAGACCTTACGTCCCACTAAGAGCCGGCTTCCCGCTAGCGATAGACCAAAACGGGCGCCGATGGCGCCCGCAAATCGATTGCCGCGACGCGGCGGCCCCGAGTGACCGTCTGCGACAGGATCGCATGCACGAGGGCAAGCTTTCGGGGAAGATCGCTTTCACTTCCCAACATCAGGCGGAGGCCGGTGGGTAGCGTAACCACCAGGCCTTCGAAACGATCCAACTCCAGCTGTGCCGGAGTGATTTGGGCGGCGGTGAGAGCGTCACTCGCGGCGATTAGCTCGGCCGCGGTTCGCGCGTGGATGAACTCGCCGGGAGCTAACTCGACGGGCTCGTCGAGCACGATAACCGGGAGCGACGTCTCTGCGCTCGCAGGTTCCAGCACGCGCAAGGAACGATCGACCACAGCCGCTTCCCAGCCGCTGCGCACCTCCGCGAAGGGAACGCGCTCTGCGACGCGGATGCGCAACGTCGCAGGCGGAATACGGCGCACCGTGACCGCGGCGATATACGGAATCGTCGCGATACGGCGCGCCATCGCGCCGGTGTTCTGAAGCCAGATGCTCGTGTGAGGTGCGATGGCCGCCTTTGCGAGAATATCGTTGCGGGCAACGCGCCGGTTACCGCTTACCGTGACCGCCTTGGGATCGAAGCCCGGGAAGGTCGCCGCGAAGACGACGCCGGCGAGGATGAGCAGCGCGCAGAGAGTGATGACCATCCAAAAGGGCCGAACTCGGGCTGCGGTGGATCGTTGCCGCCGACGGGATTTCATGCCGTTTCGGCCGCGAGAACGTATTTCTCGATCGCTTCAGCGACGCCGTCATGTGCGATGTCGCCAACGACCGCATCGGCTATTTTGCGTAGTTCCGGCGGCGACGAACCCATCGCCACTGCAAAGCCGGCAGCTTCGAGCAACGGCGCGTCGTTCCACGAATCCCCGATCGCCATCGTTTCGGACATATCGACGTCCAGACGCACCGCGACGAAACGCAAGGCCGCGCCCTTATCGACCGCGGGGTCGAGGATTTCCACGAATTCAGGTAGGCTGCGTGTGACCGTTGCCCGGCCGCCGAACACCCGCGTAAGCGTCGCTGCGTATTCCGCCGCGACCGGCGCGTCCGCGATGACGACGGCTTTCGTAGCCGGGCTAAAAGCGAATGCTTCCCGCAACGACGGAACGATCACCGGCTGCGTCATCGACAGTGCGGCATAAAGCTCGGAGAAACGATTGCGCGCCTCGCAGTAATATTCGTCGTTACGATAGAGCTGCAGGTGCATCCGATCGCGTTCCGTAACCGCGATTAGCTCGCGAACGATCTCGTTCGAGAGCGCCGTGTGGGCGATGACCTCGTCGGTGACCGGATCGATGATCGCGGCACCTTGGTAGCAAATCACCGGCGAGTCGAGCGATAGCTCGCGCGCAAAAGGTATCGTCGCGCGATACATCCGTCCCGTCACCAGACAGCACGCGACGCCGGCCCGACGCAGCGCAGCGACGGCGCTTTGTACCGGAGCAGTGATCTTGAGATCTCGCCCTACGAGCGTTCCATCGACGTCCAACGCGACGAGCTTCGGAGGCTTCAACCGCCGCACCTCATGCGCGCGGTTTGGGCTCGGTGCGGCAAACCATCGAACTCGGCCAGCGCCATGAGCGCGCTCGCGTCGTTCGTCATTCGCTCGCTCGAATACTCGACGATGCTGTAGCTGCGCATGAAGTCGCTCAAGGATAGGGCCGAAGAAAACCGCGCCGTGCCATGCGTAGGAATCATATTGCTGGTTCCAGCCAGGTACTCGCCGCTCGCCAAAGGTGTCGTATCGCCGACGAGTACGATCCCTGCGGTATGGATGCGCTCCAGGTAAAATGCGGGGTCGCGCACCTGCAGCGAGATATAAGCGGGTGCGATGCGATTGAGCACGGCAAAGAGCTCGTCGTGGCTCGAGGCCTCGATCAAACGGCAATGCACGTCGATCGCGGCGCTGACGAACTCATTGCGCTCGAGGGTGCGCAGATCGAGGGTATCGATCAGTTGAGCGACCGCTTCCAGCAGCGGACGCGATTCGGAAAGCACCGCAAGACGCCGTACCCCAGGAACCTCCGACGCGGCGAGCAATTCGCCGACGACGTATTCGCTGTTCGCGCCATCGTCGGCGACGACCAGGATTTCCGGCGGCCCGGCGACCGAATCGACTCCGCACAGGCCGAAAACTTGGCGCTTGGCCTCGGTAGTGCGGATGCCCGCACGACCGACTATTTTGTCGACGCGCGCAATCGAGCCGCTACCGAAGGCCGCCGCGGCGATCGCCTGCGCGCCTCCGACAGCGTAGAGTTCGCGAACCCCGCATAACGCGCAAGCAAAGAGAAGTGCCGGCGACATACCGTGCGGAGACGGCGGCGAAAGTATGGCGATCCGCGAGACGCCGGCGATGCGCGCCGGGACGACGCCCATAAGCGCCAAGGTTGCCGGTGCCGTGCGCGGCGTATAAACCGCGACCGACTGCAACGGCAGGCGCTGCATCGCATATCGAGTTCCATCTGCTTCGACGTAAGCGACCTCCGGCTGTCGCTGCCGTCGGTGAAACCGCGCGATTCGATCCTCGAGCAGTTCCAAAGCGGCGGCAACCTCTTGCGGGATCGAAGATCGAGCGACCTCGACGTCGGGAACGGCAACCCGCAGCTTCGACGAATCGAACTGCGGGTCGTCAAAGCGACGAGCGTACTGCACGATCGCCGCGTCGCCGCGATCGCGCACGTCGGCAATGACCGCCGCTACCTCGCGGACAATCTCATCCGGAGCACGCCAGCCTGCCTCGAGGAGCTCACCTAAAGCGGCTGCATCGGACGCCGCGGTAACGTTCACGCGTCCAATGCCCCCTCGCGCACGCCTTGCGGGGCAAAGATCCGTTCGAGCTCGTTACGGATACGCGCGTCCGCAGCAATCGCGCGCGCAACGCGCTGCGATCGTCCACCTACATGCATCACGACCGGAACTTCTCCCGGCCATTCGTCGATGAGTCGCGCGAGGCGATCGATCTGCTCGCGATGCGTCACCTCGACGTGCCAGCCGCGAGCGCCGCCGGCTATAACGGATATCGGCGGCGGCACGAATGCGGAGACTTCATTTGCCGCTACGGAGAGCTCGACGTGGGGCTCGTCTCCGGGCGTCGCCCCCGGCCGCTCACGCATTCTAAGGCGTCCCTTGACGATCAGTATCGCGTCGTTTTCAAACAAATGATGCACCTGAGGATAGACTTTCGAAAACAGCACGACGTCGCATTGACCGGTGGTGTCCTCGAGTTGGGCGACGAGGAGCGGCTGCCCGGTCTTCGTAATCGAGCGGCGCACGGACGTCACGGTCCCGGCGACGGTTACCGCTGCATCGTCGGAGACGCCGCGAAGATCTTTGACCGGCATAGCGCCCATGCGCGCCAAAGCTGGGGCGATTTCCGCCAGCGGATGTCCCGAAACGAAGATTCCAAGCGTCTCGCGTTCCCAGGAAAGCATCTCGCGCGTCGTGGGCGCTGCAACGCCGGGGAGCTTTGGGGCCAGCGTTGGGCCGTGCGTGCCGGCTTCACCGAAAAGGGAGACCTGGCCGAGTTCGGCATCGCGCGTGGTTCGCGAAGCAATCTCGAGCGCCGTATCGAGCGCCGCCATCTTTTGCGCCCGGTTTCCCGGCACGCCGTCCAAAGCGCCGCACTTGATGAGCGCTTCCAAGACGCGGCGATTGACGAGCTTGACGTCAATGCGTCGCGCGAAATCGAAGAAATCCGTAAATCGTCCGTCGCGACTGCGCGTTTCAATTATCGCGCGAACTGCCGCATCGCCGACGCCCTTGACCGCCGCCAATCCGAACCGGATCGCCTGTCCGGCGACGGCGAAATCCGTGAGCGATTCGTTGACATCGGGAGGAAGAACCTCGATGCCCATTTTCTTCGCCTCTTCAATGTACTCTGCGAGCTTTTCGGTCTTCTCCTTTACCGACGTCATGAGCGCCGCGAAATACGGCAACGGGTGCCTCGCTTTGAGATAAGCCGTCTGAAAGGCAATCCAGGCGTACGCGACGGCGTGCGCTTTGTTGAAGCCGTAACCCCCGAACGGCTCGATGTAATGGAAGAGCCGCTCCGCCGCCGAGCGATCGATGCCGGTCGTGGCAACCGCACCCGCGACGAACTTCTCTTGATAGTACGGGATCTTATCCTTCTGCTTCTTGCTCATGACCGCTCGCAACTCGTCGGCCTCGCCCATCGTGAATCCCGCTATCTCACGAGCCATCTGCATGACTTGCTCCTGATAGATCGGGATTCCATAGGTCTCGGCTAGGATCGGCTCGAGCTTCACGTGCAGATGGCGGGGCTTCGTGCGGCCGTGCTTGTTGGCAATATATTGCGGAATCAGCTCCATCGGGCCGGGGCGAAAGAGCGCGACGAGCGCGACCACGTCTTCGAACCGCGAAGGCCGCAGCTCGGCGCAAACGCGCTTCATCCCCTCCGATTCCAGCTGAAACACGCCCATCGTCTCGCCGCGCGCCAGCATCTCGTACGTCTTCGAATCGTCGAACGGAATTTCCGAAACGTCAAACGCCGCATCGACGGTGCGCCGGATCTCGCGAACCGCACTGTCGATCACCGTGAGGTTGCGCAGGCCGAGAAAGTCCATTTTCAGCAGGCCGATGCGCTCGATCCACGCCATGTCGTATTGCGTGTTCACGCCGCCGTCCCCGAACCGCACGAGCGGGGTATACTCCATGAGCGGGCCCGCTGAAATCACGACGCCGGCGGCGTGCGTGCCCGCGTTGCGCGCGAGACCTTCGATCTCTTTTGCCGTATCCAGCAGTTTGCGAATTTGCGGTTGGGTCGCGTAAATCGTCTTCAGCTCTGGAATCCGTTCGATCGCTACCGAGATCGAAAATCCACCGGGGCCCGATGGTATCAGCTTCGCTACCCGATCGACGTCCGGCAACGGCACCCCTAGCGCTCGGCCGGCGTCGCGTATCGCCGCGCGCGCGGCCATCGTTCCGAACGTCACGATTTGCGCGACTCGGTCCTCGCCGTACTTACGCGTCACGTACGCGATCACTTCGTCACGCCGCTCCACGCAGAAGTCCGTGTCGATATCCGGCATCGAGAGGCGATCGGGATTGAGAAATCGCTCGAAGAGCAGGTTGAAGCGCAGCGGATCCAGGTCGGTGATCTTGAGACAATAGGCGACCAGCGATCCGACGGCGGATCCGCGCCCGGGTCCGACGGGAATGCCGCGGTCGCGCGCATACTTGACGAAATCCCACACGATCAGAAAGTACGATGAGAAACCCATCTTCGTGATGATCCCCAACTCGTACTCGAGCCGGCGGCTCAAGGACGCGTCCTCTAGAACTCGATCCTCCCCGTAACGTTCGCACAAGCCGATCTCGCAGAGCGCGCGAAGGTACTCGGCGTCGTTTCCTTCGCCCGTTCCATCGGTCGATGGAACGGGGTACTGCGGCACGTGGAAAATTTTCTCGGGAATTCGAATATCGACGCGCTGAGCGATCCGCAGCGTGTTGTCGCAAGCCTCGGGGAGATCGCTCCAAAGCTCGCGCATCTCCGTGGGCGACTTCAGATAGAATTGATCGGAGTAAAAGCGCATCCGATTTTCGTCGGAAACCATCTTGCCCGTTCCGATACAAAGCAACACGTCATGCGCGGGGGCGTCCGCTTGTTCCAGGTAGTGAGCGTCGTTGGTCGCGACGACCGAGACGTTCAAATCTCGCGCGATCCGAATGAGGCCGTCGTTGATCTTCTCCTGCTCCGGCATGCCGTGGCGCATGACTTCGATGTAAAAGCGATCGCCGAAGATGTCGACGTATGCCTGGGCGCCGCGACGCGCGCCGGCGAAATCGCCGCGCAGCAACGGCGCCGCAACCAGACCCGACATGCAGCCCGAAAGAACGATGAGCCCGTCGTGATGCTTCGCGAGCAAGTCAAAGTCGATGCGCGGCTTGTAGTAGTAGC
>JAFAHB010000072.1 GCA_019237435.1 Vulcanimicrobiota bacterium | reverse complement strand
CGACGAGCGCGAGCGGCTTTCGATGGTCTTCGGCCGCCAATCGGCGGAATCACTGATTTCGCTCGACCCAGCCGCGGCACGAACGCTCGATGGACGGTTGCGCGGTTACGTGAGCGCACCCGGCTACGATCGCCCCGATCGACGAATGCAACTCCTGTTCGTCAACGGACGCCTTTTGCGCAACGCGTTGCTGGCGGGGGCGTGGACGAGCGCGTATTCGAGCTATGCAATGGTAGGACGCCATCCATACGGCGTCATTTTTCTGGATTTACCGCTCGACCAGGTCGATCCAAACGTTCATCCCACGAAGAGTGACGTCCGATTGCGGCACCCGAACCAAGTCTTCGACGCCGTTCGCCGCACGATTGGCGCGACACTGACGGACCACGCGCGAGCTAGGCTCCGCGAGCACACCGCGTCGATCGGCGGCTCCGTTTCGTTTGCGGCCGAGGCCGTCGAGCTCTTCGCGCCGGATGCCATGAAGAATGGGCGCGCCGAAGAGCGATTGCGGGTGCTGATGCAGCTCGATCGTACCTATATATTGGCATCCGACGGTGCGGCGCTGCTACTCGTCGACCAGCACGCCGCTCACGAACGCATCGCCTACGAGGCGATCCGTGCGGCGGCTCGCGGCGAGGCATCCAGCGAGACGCTCCTCGTACCCGAGATTTTCGAACTCGATCCCGGGCAAAGCGAGGTCCTCGATCGCACCATGGAGGCGCTCAAAGAGGCAGGTTTGGAGATCGACACGTTCGGCGAGCGCACGTATCGGATCGTTTCCACGCCGTACGGCTACGGTGCGCGGTCCTTCGACTTTGCGGGCTTCATCGACGACCTCAGCGACGATCCCAAGCAGAGGGACGTACGGGAGCGAGTCTGGGCGTCTCTGGCCTGCCACTCGGTCACGGTCGCCGGTGAGCGCCTCGAGCCGGAAGAGATGACGACGTTGCTCGAACGGTTGCAAGCCTGCCAGAATCCGATGCACTGTCCGCACGGACGTCCGACGATGATTCGCCTCGAGTCGTCAGACTTGGCGCGCATGTTCAAACGTGTCTGAACCTACGAGCGTCGTAATCCTAACGGGATCAACGGCGAGCGGAAAGACGAAGCTGGCAATCGAGCTGGCTCGGGAGTTCGGCGCAGAGATCGTCGGCGCGGATTCCCGCCAAGTTTACCGCGATATGCCGATCGGCACTGCGGCGCCGTCGCCGTCGCAGCTCCGAGAAGTGCGCCATCACCTGATAGGATTCTTGGATCCGCACGCGCGGTATTCGGCGGCCCAATATGCAAGCGACGCGATCGCAGCGCTCGGCGATATTCGCAAACGCGGAAAACGTGCGATCGTCGCCGGGGGCACGGGATTTTACATTCGCGCGCTCATCGGCGGCGTCGCGCTTGCACCGCAATACGACGGCGTGTTGCGCGACCGGCTGGCGCGCGAAGCGACGACGCATCCACCGGAGTTTCTGCACGGGTGGCTCGAGCAACGCGACGCCGCTCGCGCTAACGCGCTGGCCCCCAACGACATCTATCGCGTGCTGCGCGCGCTCGAAGTCGCGCTGGCTTCGCCTGGGCAACCGGCGCCGCCGCGAACCCTCACGAGCGGCGGCTACGCGTTTCTACTCGTCTTTCTCGATCTTCCCTGGGCCGTGATCGACGCCCGCATCGCGCATCGTATCGAGCAGATGCTCGATAACGGGCTCGTGGAAGAGGCGGACCGAATCGGCGAGCGCGCGGTCGCCGCGACTGCGGTCGGCTATTCCCAAGTGCATGCCTATCTCCGAGGATTCAGTACGAGATCGGAGTTGCGCGCCTCGCTCGAACGCGCAACGCGGCGATACGCGCGCCGTCAGCGGGCTTGGTTTCGCGGCGAGCGCGCGACGCTTTGGCTCTCACCCGAATCAGTGCGCGACGCGGTACGGGAAAAGCTCGGCTGGTCTTCGAAGCGCGCCTGATGCTCGTCACGAAGATGCACGGTGCGCGCAACGATTTCGTTCTCGTCGACGCGCGAATGCGCGAGCTCGTGGATCCTTCATCCGTGGCCCGTTGGATCTGCGATCGGCGTTCGGGTGTCGGCGCCGATGGGCTGATCGTCCTCGAAAAACCGGACAGCGGCGACGTGCGCATGCGCATCGTCAACGCCGACGGGAGCGAGGCGGAGATGTGCGGCAACGGAGTTCGTTGCGCCGCGCGCTGGCTAGATGAATCCGGAGAAGGGGACCGCGTCGCCTTCGAAACCGGAGCCGGCCTCGTTCGGACTGCCGTCGTGGCGCGAGAACCGGAGTATTTGGTGCGGGTTGCAATCGAACGGCCGCACCTCGTTCCGATCTCGGGTCGCGTTCCGATCGCGACTCGTGTCGACGTTGGAAACCCGCACGTCGTAATCTTCGAAACGAACGTCGAGGCGTTCGATCTCGAAGCGTTGGCAAAGAACTTTCAAGCCGATCCCGAGTTCCCGAATGGCACGAACGTGCATGTCGCGGCGCCGATCGACATTCATTCGATCCGGGCGCGCCATTGGGAGCGCGGAGCGGGACTGACGCAGGCGTGCGGAACCGGCGCGGTCGCCTGCGCGGTAGTAGCGCTCGACAAGAAACTGGTCGATAGCCCCGTTGAGGTGTTCGTTCCTGGGGGACGCCTAATCGTGGAGTGGGACGGCGAAGGAGAAGCTTATCTTACCGGCCCCGCGGCGCGCGTCTTCGATACCGAGGTGAGTTTTGGCGCGAGTGTCCACGACATTAGCGTCGTGCAACGCTAAGGGCGCGATCGGCTACGACACGACCCTCGTTCCGTTAGCCGACGGCGGTATCGTTCGTGAAGCTTCGAGCGACGAACTGATCCCGGCGCCGCCGGGAACGCTCGAGTACGTGCTGCCCGGGCGTCATCCGCTGACGACGATCGGGCCAATCGCGGGCCGTAACGTTCTAGCCGTCGCGCTGCCCGCCGGTTACACGCGGCTGCTGTTGCCCGCCTATGCCACCGACCGCGCCGCTCCCGCGCTACCCCTCTTCGGCTACACGTTTGCGTGCGCGATCGACGATCGATTGCACGTGGCGGCGGCGCGGACCGACGAATGCGAGGATTGGGAGCCGCGCGGCTTTGCGGCGGGAGAGCTCGAGGCGCTCATCGTTCGCAGGCGCTCCGCGCAGCCGCACAACCGCGTGCTTCGCCAAGTTGCGCTCTGCTCGCTCGAGTACGCATGCTTTACGGCCCAGAATGTCTTTCTCGAACGCGGCGAAGCCGCGCTGCCCGTTTCGCCAAAATGTAACGCGCGATGCATCGGCTGCATCTCGGAACAGGAGGGTGATGGGCCGCCTTCGCCGCAGACGCGCATCGCCGACGAGGCTACCGCGCGTGAGTTGGCGGACGTGGCGATCTACCACCTGCATCGCGCGTTCGACGGCATCGTTTCGTTTGGCCAAGGATGCGAGGGCGAGCCGCTGTTGCGCTCGATCTCGATCGCTCGCGCCATCGAGATGGTCCGCGCGCAATGTTCGAATGGAACCGTCAACCTCAACACGAACGGAAGTTTGCCGAGCGCCTTGGCGCGCTGCATCGATGCCGGACTCGATGCGGTGCGTATCAGCCTGAATTCGTTTCGCGCGCACGTTTATGACGCGTACTATCGGCCGGCCGGCTACGAGCTGGCCGACGTCTTAGAGTCGGTTCGTTTGGCAGCGGCTCGGGGCATTCGCGTGAGTTTGAATTTGCTGACCCATCCCGGCGTCACGGACGATGAGCAGGAACTTTTGGCGATGGAGGCTTTTTTGCGCGAGTCGCCGGTCTCGATGGTGCAGACACGCTCGCTCAACATCGACCCCGCGGTCTACTTCGAGGCGGTTGGCCGCCCTCGCCGTCCGATTGGGATGCGCCGCGCGATCGAACGCATCCGCGCGCTTTCGCCTGTGGGGAACTTCACCCATACCCACTAAAGCCAGAGCGGGTGAAGCTCTGGCAGATTTTGCTCGTGGTCGGCCTGGGCGTTGGGTACGGATTGATCGCGCCGGGACGCTTTGCCTATGCGTTGGGCCACGCGACGTTTTCCGTGTTCCTTCCTGCGCTTCTCTTCGAGGCGGCGTGGAACTTGAACTACCGCTCGATTGTGCGGCAGTGGCTGCCGATTGCCGCGCTGGCCGGCCCCGGCGTGCTACTGACGGCGGTTCTGGTCGCCGGAGCGCTCTCGATCGTGCGCGTGCCGTTTGGCCCTGCGTTGCTTGCGGGAGCGATCTTGAGCGCGACCGATCCGATCGCAGTCGTCGCAGTCTTTCGGCGATTGAGGGTTCCGCGGACGCTGGCAACGATCGTGGAGTGCGAGTCCCTCTTCAACGACGCGGTCGCGGTCGGGCTCTACCGAGGCGTCCTCGTCGCGCTCATGCTCGGAGCCATGAGCGCGGGAGCCGTCACGCTGGTCGTGATCGAGACGCTCTTGGCCGCAGTGGGCGGCGTTCTGCTCGGGATTCTTCTCGCGTTCGGCGTTGCGCGTGCGCTTCACGTCAGCCGCGGGACTCCGATTCAAATCGCCGCGACGATTCTCTGCGCTTACGGTGCGTACTTTGCCGCCGACTATCTACGGCTTTCCGGTATCTTCGCGACGATCGCCTGCGGCATTGCGCTGCGTTACTACGAGCGCGCGTGGCTTAGCCTGACGATCGCCGAGGATGTCAATCGATTCTGGGACGTCGCGGCCTTGCTCGCGAACGTGCTCGTCTTGTTCATGGTGGGCGCGGCGCTGCAGATCGGGCGCCTTGCGGCGACCCCGGCGTTTACCGTTGCCTGTCTTGCCGCCATCGCGGTCGCGCGAATCGTCGTGTCCGGGTTTCTATTGCTCGGCCCCTATCCTCGTGAATGGGTCGACGTGGTGCGTGTCGCAGGGATGCGCGGCGCTCTATGCATGGCGCTTGCGCTTGCGATCCCTAGTTCCGTTCCCTATCGCGAAGCGATCGTCGACGCTACGTTTGCCGTTTCGCTCGCAACCCTCGCGGTCAGCAGCTTTGCCCTCGTGCCGGTCGTGCGGCGCGCCGCACTCGAGCGCCGGAGCGGAGTCCTTAGTACGTGACGAGCCGCTGAAGCTCGAAATTCTCGACGATCGGGCCAAGCAGATCGGCGGGAAGAAACGTAATGGCGCCCACCAGGAGGATGACACCGATAAGGAGCGCGACGAAGAGAGTGTTATCGGTACGAAACGTGCCTGCGTGCGTGAGCTCGTTGGTCGGGCGGGCCGCTAAACAGCCCGCCAGCGCTAATGTCGGAATCATGACTAAGAAACGGCCGCCGAGCATGATCAAACCGATGCCGACGTCGTAAAACACGTTCGGGCCAAGGCCGCCGAACGCCGATCCGTTGTTCGCGGCACCCGACGAGAAAGCATATAAGATTTCTGTGAAGCCGTGCGGCCCCGAGTTTCCCAGCGTCGCCGTTCCAGCCGGCAGCACGACGGCGATCCCCGTTCCGAAGAGAATCATGCAGGGAAAAATGAGCACGGCAAGCATCGCGAACTGCACCTCGCGTCGTTCGATCTTCTTGCCGAGATACTCAGGAGTGCGTCCAACCATGAGACCCGCTAAGAAGACGGTGACGACGGCGAAGACGAGCAGCCCATAAAGGCCGCTGCCGACGCCGCCGAAGATGATCTCGGCAAACTCGAGATTCAGCAGCGCGAAGAACCCGCCGAGGGGCGTGAGCGAGTCGTAGGCAAAGTTGGAAGAACCCGTGCCGGAATCCGTCGCAACTGCGAGGGAGAGCCCCGCGTTGGCGACGCCAAATCGTGCCTCCTTACCCTCCATGTTGCCGCCCTGCACTCCAAGGTGGTGGACGATCGGATTGCCCGCCTGTTCGGCGAACTGCGCGCCGACGAACGATCCGACACCGACGACGAGCATCGCGACGAGGAGGGCTCGCCCGGCGCGCACGTTGCCGATCATCCGGCCGAAGAGCAGTGGGAACGCCGCCGGGATCAACCAGATCGCAAGCAACTCGAAGAGATTCGTTATGCCGTTGGGATTTTCGTTGGGTGATGCCGAGTTTGCACCGACGAATCCGCCGCCGTTACCGCCGAGAAGCTTGGGCGCTTCCTGCGAGGCGATTGGACCACCGGTGATGCTCTGTGTGAAGCCTTGGGCATTCGTCGCACCGAGATAGTGGGAAAAATTTTGTGGAATGCCTTGCGATGCGTAAAGGAGTCCAAAGAGCGCGCACAGCGGCAGGAGCACGTAGAACAGGCTGCGCGTGCAATCGACCCAAAAGTTCCCGAGCGTCGCGCTGCTTCTTCGTGCGAATCCGCGAATGACCGCGACTCCCGCGGCGAGTCCAATGGCGCCGGCAATGAAGTTCAGCCACGCGAGGGCGGCCATCTGCGAGAGATAGCTCATCGTGTTCTCGCCCGAATAGAACTGCCAATCGGTCGTCGTGACGAAGCTGACCGCGGTGTTCCAGGCGATCCACGGATCGACGTTCGGAAAGCCTTGCGGGTTGAAGAAGTGTCCGTGCCAGTTCTGCGTCCGCATGATCGCGTAGGCAGCCAGCGTCGTCACGAGTGAGAGGACCAGCGCGGCAATCGCGTATTCCGCCCAGCCCATCTCGCGTTCCGGGTCGATCCCGCACACGCGGAAGATCGTAGCCTCTCCCCATAACCGGACTCGCCCTTCGAAAACGGCCTGCATGTATCGCGCGAGCGGCGACGCCGCGAGAAGAAGCACCACCAGGAAGACTGCAGCGTTCAGCCAGGACACTAGTGGCCCAATTATAGGAGGAAAGCGCGATGAACGGCACCGCCCAAGCGGATGATCCGTTCAGATGCCGAGCGGATAGGCCTCCTCACCATGAAGATGAACGTCGAGCCCGGTCTCCTTAGCCGCGACCTCGTCTACCTTCACGCGTGTCACGAGATTGATAAGCCGGAGCATCACGTACGTGAATGTGAAGGCCCACGTGCTGCAGACGACTGCAGCGACGAACTGCTTGCCTAGGAAGGCC
>JAFAHB010000125.1 GCA_019237435.1 Vulcanimicrobiota bacterium | reverse complement strand
GAGGACGCGTCATGATTCTTTCCAGCGGCACGAAACGCCCGAAGATCCACTCGAGCGCATATGTCGCACCGACCGCCACGATAGCCGGCGACGTCACGATCGGCGCGGAGTGCGCGGTGCTGCACGGAGCGGTGATCACGTCGGAGGGCGCTGCGGTGACTATCGGCGCGCACACCGTGATCATGGAAAACGCGGTGCTCAAGGCCAGTGGAGGCAGCGTCGTCCAATTCCCGCTCTCCATCGGCGACCGCTGCATCGTGGGGCCGCACGCCTACGTCGTCGGCGCCACGATCGGCGACGGGTGCTTTGTTGCAAGCGGCGCGAAGATCTTCAACGGCGCGACGCTCGAAGACGGCAGCGGCGTAGCGTTGGAAGCCATCGTTCACGTCAAGGCACGCCTCAAGCCGGGTCAGAGCGTGCCGATGCTCCACATCGCGTACGGCAATCCCGCAACGATCGCACCGCCCGAAAAGGCGCCGGAGATTCATGCGAAGCTGAACTTCTACGCCGATGTCTTCAATCTCGAGCCGGGCGACGACGTTAGGGCTCGCGCGGCTGAAACCTACGCGAAATTCTTACGCAAAGCGCACGCTCAAGACACGACGCTGGAAGAACACCGCACGCGTCAACCCGAACGGACTCGAGGGGCGCAAGCACCCCTAGGTGCCACTCGCGCAATGCGCTCCGGCGAAGAGCCGCCGCCGACGCAAGCCACGCAAGTCGACAAAGTCGTCGACGTCATGATGCTCGAGCTCGAAGAGATGGAGCAGCGGCGCCAGCAGGCGATCAAACGGCAGAAGGGCTCGTAGTGCCGGGAGCGCCGGTCTCACGAACCTGATCCCATACGTCGAATTCGCGAAAAAGGCGTTTTCGCGCGAGGCGACTTACCGCATCGAGGTTCTCACCGAGATCGGATCGCTGGTCTTGCGCGTCTATATCTTGCGAGCGCTGTGGACGGCACTCTACGCGCAGAACGCCGCGCCCATCAACCTTCCGCTGCACAGCATGATCACCTATGCGACGATCGCCATGCTCATGTCGTTGATTTTGGAAGTTGACGGAACGCGGCTCATCCGTGAGAAGATTCGCGAAGGAACGATCGCCACCGACCTGATGAAGCCGATCAGCGTGCCGCTGTACTTCTTCAGCGACGGCATCGGCCAGACGCTCCTCCACGCCTTGCTCGTCGTGCCGTCTTTGCTGTGCGCCTTGCTGCTAGTGCGCATCGACGTGGCGCCGCCGGCAACGTTTGCCGTCTTTCTCCTGGCCTTCGGCGTCGGATACGGCGTGAATTTCTTCTTGAACTTCCTGATGAACTGCATCGCATTTTGGACGCTGGAAACGTTCGCGGCACAGCTGATCGTGCGCTGGGTCTCCGATCTGCTCTCGGGACAGATCATTCCGCTGACGCTCTTTCCGGGCATCGTCGGCCGCATCGTCTTTGCGCTTCCCTTTGCAGCGATCTATTCGACGCCGCTGCTCATCTACGTCGGCGTCATTCCGCCCGGGCAGTGGGCGGCGAGCATCGCGGCACAAGTCGTGTGGCTTCTCCTCTTCGCCGCGCTTTCGTCGGTCGTTTGGCGGGCTGCCTCGAACCGCGTGGTGATTCAAGGAGGCTAAAGAGAACCGCTAGCGCGGAGCCAGATTGCGCATCCGTCCGAGCAGTAGATGGTAGTACAGCATGCCACGCATATCGCCAAGCCTCTCGAGCAACTCGGCTTGATCGACGTGCGCCTCGCCGGCGAGCAACGATAACGAGCGCGCGACACCCGAGTCGCGCAGCGGAAACGTATCGAGCCGGCCCATGCCGCGTAACAATATCACCGAGGCGCTCCATGCACCGATGCCAGGAATCTCGCGCAGCCGTAGAGCGGCCTCAGGCGTCGAGAGCGGCTCGAGCGCCGCTTCAGAGATTCGCTCGCCCGCAATCGTTTCGGCCGCGCTGCGCAAGTGGCGAATTTTATTGCTCGAAATGCCGGCGGCGCGCAGCGTCGCGTCGCCGGCCTCGAGCCAACGCATCGGCGGCGGAAAGGCGACGCATCGAAGGCCGGAGACGGTAACGCTCTCGCCGAGCAGCTCGACGGCGCGGCGCATGATCGCGGCGGCGGCGTGGATCGAGATCTGCTGAAAGAGAATCGCGTGGGCGAAAGCCTCCCACAGCGTCGGATAGCGCGGCGGCTTCGCGCCGCGCAGTGCCGTGGCCAGCGGCCGCAGCCATGCGATACGGCCCGCACGCGCGTACCATTGCGTCAGGTCCACGCGCGTTCCCAGCATTCGCTCCACGATGGGCAGCCAACGCTCGGCGCGCCGGCCCGTCGCACGCAGCTCGATCGCGCCGTCGTCGTCCGCGCGCACGGCGATCAGCTCGGTCGACGAACCGTCGTGCAGCGCGCGGTAAAAGGTGCCTCCGGCCCCGACCACGTCGACGACATTGCTTGCCAGCCGGCGAAGCGCGTCAACGGTCAGATCGAGTCGGAAGGGCGCTCGCACGGAGAGGAGGTGCGGGCTACCGAAACGCTTCACCAATGCTACGAGCGTACGCGGAATACTGGCGAATCAACCTGCAGACGCTGCTCGAATACCGCGCAAACTTCGTGATGTGGTTCGTTTTCACGATCGTCTATCACGGCGTCGCGCTCGGCGCGCTCTACGTGACGATGCGTCAATTCCCGTCGATGAACGGCTGGAATTTCCGTGAGGTGTTCTTCCTGTACGCGCTCTGGATGGCGGGACACGAGTTGCACAACACCCTCTTCTTTACCGTCGTCAGCGTCCCGGATTACGTCCGCGAAGGGCGGTTCGACCGCTTCCTGGTGCGCCCCCTCGACACGCTCTTCCAAGTATTGACTGTGCCCCAGCAGATCGTTCCCGACGGCTTGATTTTGGCCGTCGCTACGCTAGGGGCCGCAACGGTTGCAGCGGGCGTCCGCGTCGATTGGGTCTTCGTGTTCTTCGTGCCGCTCGTCGTCTGCGGGGGAGCGCTGATCGACTTGGGTATATCGCTGGCGGTGGCCACGTGCGCGTTTTGGTTCATTCGCGTCGATACGCTGCGCTGGGTCGTCATGTCGTTGGAGCAGGACTTCACGCGCTACCCGATCAGCATTTATACGCGCGGCGTCCGTATCGTCCTGACCTTCGTGCTCCCCTTTGCCTTCATGAACTACTTTCCCGCGACGTACTTCTTGCAAAAGGCCGATACCGGACTCCACCTCAGTCCCACAGTCGGTCTGCTTACGCCGGCGATCGGTTTGGCGTGGGTCGGCGCAGCGTACGCGTTTTGGCTCGTGGGGCTTCGTCACTACCAGGGAACCGGCTCGTGAAGCGCGTTTGGTTTCTCACCGCGAGCGGAGCGGTCTTGCTGTGGGCACCCGCCGTTGCATCGTCCTCGGTCGCGTCGAGGGTACGCGCGATTGCCCGAGAGATGCCGGGGCGAATCGGCGTCTATGCCAGGACGCTCGCACCGGGACCGCCTCTGGTCGAATACGACGCCGCCGAGCATTTTCCGACGGCGTCGATCATCAAAGTGTTGATCATGACGACCGCCTATGCAATCGAAGAAGTCAAACCCGGCACGCTTTCGGCAAAAATTACGTTTCGCGGCGGCGACCTGATCGGCGGCTCGGATTTCATGGTTGCGGCGTCCGACGGCGAGCGCTTTACCGTGCGCGAGCTCATCGTTCCGATGATTCAAGTCAGCGACAACACGGCGGCAAATCTTCTAATCGGCCATTTCGGCGTTTCGACGATCAACGCCGTCGGCCGGCGTGCCGGCATGGAGCGTACGCGGCTCGCGCGCGAGTTCATGGATTTTGCCGCAATCGCGCACCATAACGACAACGTCTCGACGCCTGCAGACATGGCGCGCCTGCTCTATCTGATCGAACGCGGCGCGCGCGAGAGCATCGCGACGATCGTAACGGCCCGGCACTGTCGCGAGATGATCGCGATCATGCTGGGCCAGACGGACCGCGATGGAATACCCGCCGCCTTGCCGCCGGGCACCTCGGTCGCCAACAAGACGGGGGAGGTCGAGGGAACGCTCAACGATATCGCGATCGTCGAACCGTTTGGCGATTCGCCGTTTATCCTCGCCATCATGACCGCCGATGCCCACGACTACTCGGCCGCCTATGCCGCGATCCACGACGTCACGCGTGCCACCTATGCGGTGGCGGCGCGGTCCTACGAATAGATGAAGATTCTCGCAGTCGGCGCCTTGCTGGCCGCCACGGTCGGATTTGATTCGCCGGTACCGGCCTTGACGCAACATGCGCCGATCGCGACGATGGTTGGCGCCGTGGAGGCCGGCCGTCTCCAGGCGAGCGTCGAGCGGCTCGTGGCATTCGGCACCCGCAACGACTTCTCGGAGCGAAGCTCGACGTCGAGTCACGGCGTCTTTGCCGCACGCGACTGGATTGTAGCTCAGTTTGGCGCGATCGCCGCCGGTACGAACGGCCGAATGAACGTGGCTCTCGACACGTATCTGCAGCCCAAGACACCGCGTACCCCGCGCGCCGTGCTCGAGTCGAGCGTGATCGCCACGCTGCAGGGCAGCGAGCCGGGACGCATTTACGTTATGTCCAGCCACTACGACGACTGCGACGGCCGCTGCACGGACGGCGTCGGAACCGCTCCGGGCGCCGACGACAACGGATCGAGCGTCGCCGCGGTGCTCGAAGCGGCGCGCGTGATGGCCGCGACACGCTTTCGCGGCACGATCGTTTTCGCGTGCTTCGACGGCGAAGAGCTGGGCTTATGGGGCTCAAACCACTACGCGCGCGAGCTCGCCGATCGCCGCGCTCCGGTGCTAGCGGTGCTCAACAACGACATCGTCGGCAACTCGACGGGCGGCGACGGCGTTGCGGAGCCGAACGTCATCCGCGTCTTCAGTCAGGCGATTCCAGCGGCAGCCGACGTTGCACGCGTCAACCTCGTTGGATCCGAGAACGACTCACCTTCGCGCGAGCTGTCACGCTTCATTGCCGAAATCGTTCCGGTGTACGTTCCTGGTTTCGAAGTGCGCCAAATCTTTCGCTCCGACCGCTTCATGCGCGGCGGCGACCAGCAATCGTTCCAAGATGCGGGTTACGCGGCGGCGATTCGGTTCGTCGAAGCGCACGAGAACTTCATCCATCAGCACCAAGACGTGCGCGCCGTCAACGGCGTTCAATACGGCGACCTTCCGCAGTTCATCGACGCGCAGTATCTGCGCCGCGCGACGCAGTCCAACGTCGCCGCGCTTGCAACTCTGGCTCTCGGGCCCGCGCCACCGAGCGGCGTCGCGATGCTGCTGCAGCGCCTGGGGTACGATTCGACGCTGCGCTGGAAACCCGCCGCCGACGCCGTTTCCTACGAGATCCTGTGGCGCGCGAGCGACGCCCCGCAGTGGCAGCACGCCCGTAACGTCGGTAACGTCAGCGAAGCGACCGTCCCCGTCTCCAAGGACGATTACGTGCTCGGCGTTCGCAGCGTGGACGCCGACGGTCTGCGCAGTCCGGCCGTTTATCCCGTTGCCGTCCGCGACTGATTTGACAAAACGAACGTCGGCCGGTCGTTGGCTCCAGCGCCGGCGGCGACCGCAGCGAGCGGGGCGCG
>JAFAHB010000058.1 GCA_019237435.1 Vulcanimicrobiota bacterium | reverse complement strand
TGAAGACGGTTCCCCAGTTCGCGGGTCCGCCTTGAGAGGTCGTGCCGTAGAGCGTCCCGTTCACGTCGAGCAGACCTGAGTAGGGATACGCGCCGTCATTGCCGGCCGCAAAAGAATGCACGATGTGCTCGACGCCGTGCGTCGTCACGTCAAAGACCGTACCATAACCGGCGGCACCGCCATCTTTGGTCGTGCCGAAAAATCTGCCGCCTAGGTACGTCAAACCGTCGAACGGATAAGCGCCGTCGTTCGTATGCTTGTTATCCGCTTCGAAGCTGTAAATGTTGCGCTTCTTGCCCGAAGTGGTGACGGCAAAGACCATGCCCCAGCCGTAAACGCCGCCCTGCTGCGCCGTGCCGTAGAGCGTTCCCTTAACTGCCGTAAGCGTGCAATAGGGGTATCCACCGTCTCTTCCGCCTTTAAAGCCGTAGATGACGCGCGTTACGCCCGACGTCGTACTTTCGAAAATAGTGCCCCAGCCGCCCGCGCCGCCTTCGACGGTCGTGCCGTAGAGTTTTCCTTTAACCGTGGTCAGGCCGCCGTACGGAGCCGCACCGTCGTTACCGGCTTTGAACGAGTAGAGTACGCGTTCTTTACCCCGCGCATCCACTTCGAAGATCGTTCCCCAATCGGCTGCGCCGCCGGATTGCGTCGTGCCGTAAAACTCTCCGTTAATGTAGATCAAGCCGGCGCACGGATATGCGCCGTCGTTACCGCCTTTGAAGCTGTAGATCACGCGCTCCCTGCCCGACGCCGTGACCTCGAAGACCGAACCGTAGCCGGTGGTACCGCCCAGATCCGTCGTGCCGTAGAGTCTGTCGCCGACGGCGACGAGCTCGTCATACGGCGCGGCGCCGTCGGGCTGCGCTTTGAACTTGTAAAGCGACTTATACGTGCCGACGAGCGGCTCACGCGAGTCTTGCCGAACTCTCGCGCTCGGCGGCGCTCCACACAGCCAGGGCGCGCTTGCGTGCTGGATTCTACCGCTTCCGTACCGCGCGGCAACGGCGTTGCCGTATGACGGCATACTTGGAAGCGCAGATTGCGAAAGGCGCGCGCAGCTCGAGAGCAAGAGGGCGCACGAAAGTACAGCTACGGTACGCATGATGTAAGTGTTCATACGCTGGCAAGGTCACGCGTTCCCGGGCCTTGCTAAAAGAGCGCTGATTTCGGAACGAGTTCCGTGACCGATGTGCTTGCAGTCGCCCAGAGGTTGCCGTTCGAATCGCCCGTGATGTCCCAATTGGCCTGGTACCCTTTCGGTGCCGCATACGCCGTAAAGCGGTGCGATTTAAGGTCGAACCGCACGAGTCCACCGCCGACGACGTGTTTGACCTGTTTGCCGGCAAGCCGTTGCGCCGTATACCAGAGCGAATTTTCTTGTAAGATCATGCTTGCGGGTGCGCCGTACGGAAGAAAGTTCGTCGGGGCAACGTACGAGGCGGTGTGATCGGTCTTTGGATTGTATGAAATAAGGGTTACCGATCCGGTGACGTGGACGAGATACCAAAGCGTGCCGCGCGGACCCGCCACGATCGCACCGCCGGTTGCCGGCGGCGTATCGTGAGTCTTGACCGTGCCGCTTCTAGGATCGAGGGTCGTCAATCCGCGATACGTTTCAAACCATACCAGCCCGCCGGGCGTCCACGTTATACCGGACGAACCCTCGAGCTCGGGCGTTTGATATTCGGTGACCTTTCCCGCGGGCGTAATGCTGCCGACATGATTATTTTGAGCGAACCAGATTTTCCCGTCGCCGCCATATGTAATTCCACCACACGTATCGTCGCTGAGATTGAAGGACGAAACTTCTAGCTTTCGAGTGACGCGAATGACCACGTTTAACGTTCGGGCGACGGTGAGCCAAAAGTTTTCGTGGGCATCGGATGTCATCTCCAGCGGCTCGTAGCCGATCGCATAGTACGTCACGTTGCCGGTTGGTGTAAGGCGCGATAAGGTATCGGACATATAGCCGTCGGCGATCCAGAAATCGCCGTTCATGACGCGCACGATACCCTGCGGGTAACCATTGATCGAAAACATCTGCCACCCACCCACGCCTCGCCGTTGATTGTCGTCAGTTGGAATTTGCGAAAGCGAGGGAATCGGGGGCGATCCACAAGCAGAAACGATCGCAGACGCCGCCAAAGCACTCGTCACGGCGCGAAGCCACGCGAGCATCACCCAGGAGAGGGGGAGATTCGAACTCCCGGAACGTTCGTCACGTTCTGCGGTTTTCAAGACCGCCGCATTCAACCGCTCTGCCACCTCTCCAGGTTCTCGAATTTGCCATTTGGCATATGGACTTCTTGGGAAATCGCTTTCCTCACGAAATGGTCCGCGGACTCGGCTTCCCACAGACTTTTCTGACCAGTTAGCTCGGAAGGCCCCTACGCTGCTTTCACCGCGCGGGTTGCCAGTTTGACCCTCAGTCGTTTTCGCAGTACCCCAAGGATGACTGAGAGATTGTCCATACTGGGATTGCCCTTAGTCGAAAGCATCCGGTGCAGGCTTTTTACTGGTTTACCGGTAGCGATCGCCAACTGCTCGAAACCTACCGTGGAGTTTACCAGATCCCGAAGCACTAGTCGCGCCGTATCGGGCTCTCCGTTAAGGAAGAGCGTGAGCGCTTCGTCAAGGAGAGCCTTTGCAAAGGCCGGATCGCGTTTCACTCGCTCCGCGACCGTGTGCCTTGAATCTCGAGTTATTGCCATCGCATTCGCCTTTTCTCTTTCGATCTTAGAACCGTTGCCTTTCGCGCCTTGTATTCTATCCACAGCGCTTTCGCTCGTTCGATGTCCCGGCTCTGGCGCTTCTTCGTTCCACCGCCGAGCAGGATGACCAGATCCGGACCGTCCTTCGCAAGATAGACTCGATACCCGGGTCCCCAATCGAT
>JAFAHB010000024.1 GCA_019237435.1 Vulcanimicrobiota bacterium | reverse complement strand
ACTATATACAAAGCGCAACCCTGAGCCGAAAGGCTGAAGCCCCTATCCTTATCGTCATGATGCGCGCAGTTCGCAGAAGGCGCATCATCTCAGAATCCAACTCCAAAATTTCGGAAAAATGCGCTGCGAGGATGGTTACGGCACTCGCGGGGTCTTTGGGGCCGACGACCTTTGCAAATGCCGCTGCGTCGTCATTGCGTGGCCTAGGAGCCGCTTGACGACCTGCGTGCGGCTTCTCCCCTATCGTTCGAAAGCCCCAACGCGCTGCGCGCCCGCGTTAGTCACAAACTAGTCACACGCGAAACCGTCCTTAGATTCACGAACCGAAACGAAGCACCACTTCTCGAACGTGGCGTTACGCGAAGTGCAGGTTGCTGCGAGCAATCAAAACGAACGAAAATGAAGGCCAAGAGATTCGACTCCCACCTTCCCCAGGTTAAGAATGGCGCTGACTCTGCCACACTCTGCCGGCGGATTCCTCGCGGGGCGCGCCAACCGGAAACGCGGACCATGACGAGTCGGAACTTCGGGCACGAGTGCAAGATGATCGCGCGGGGCACGGCGGCGGTGCTCACGGCGATCGTACCTGATATAATTGTCTCTCGCGTACGGACATCGTAGGTTCGCAAACGCCCGGTCGGAGGAGGTGACCATGAAAGTAGGCCAGACTGGTATGACGCTCGATGTCGCCGGCTACGAGACCATCATGGAAGGCGAGGATATGCGCGCGATCGTGCTGACCCTGGATCGAGGTCAAACCGTTCCTTGGCACTACCACTCGGCGACCACCGATTCGTTTGTCTGCCTGAAAGGCCCGATGGTAGTAGAGACGCGTGCGCCACGCAACACCTATGTACTAAGCGCCGGCGAGCGCTGCACCGTGCCGCCGAAGACGGCGCACCACGTTTATGGACTGGACGGCGGGCCATGCCAGTTCATGGTGCTGCAAGGCGCCGGCGTCTACGACAACGTGCTGCTCGGGTGACAGGTTGCCGCGCGTCACTGCTGCCCCCGGCAATTGCGCGGCGAGAAATACCCGACGCGAATTATTCGTAGATCCTATCCGAGCGTTTGCGTCAAGCCCGTTGGTAAAGCCGATCGCTAGATCCAACCCACGCAGCTGTCAGGTGCGTGAGCTAGCACCTACAGGTGGCAGGCTTGAGGCGCCTCACCGAGGGCATTCACGGCTGTGATATCGCGAGTGAAATAAACCCCAGCGAAAAACCGTCTGCCGCCATGTGCGACTGCGCGCGTTTACTCTGGAGCTTCGTCGCCGCCGCCACCATTGCCGCCGCCGCCGTTGCCGCCGCCACCGTAGCCGCCGCCACCATTGCCGTCGCCCTCGCCGACGCCATCACCCTGGTCATCACCCCCGTTGTCGCCCTGGCCATCGCCGCGTTGATCATCGTAGTTGTCGCCATTGCTTGGAGTGGGATTATCAGGTTTATCGTAGCCCAGGCGCTCGTATCCCCATTGAGTAGCGTTAGCCTCCGCATCTTGACGTGTGGATCCGAATACCGTGATCACAACCGTGTTGTTTGGATTAGTTGTAAACGGGTCCGCACGTTGAAATCGTTTCCGGTCGTCATTACCGTACACGCTTGGAGCCTTCGCACTCCGGACAAACTTGAGGATGGTCAGATACGATCAGCGAAGCGGTCGGTGGCTCGACGTCGGAGTCCAATCCGAGAGTATTTCAAAGCATCTAATCACCGCACGGGTCTCTACCATTGGAACATTTACGGTTGTCGCAAAACGCGGCATCGCGGCGGCTGGATAAGGCCCAAAGGAACGTTGATCCACCGCATGTCCGCCGGACTGGTGATATTATTCACATGTCCATAAAGCGCTGTTACTTGCCTTTCGTACGCAGTCGTTCCATTCGTCCCATGTTTAGCTTGCGACGCAAAGGAATCGCTCGAGGGTAAGAGAAGCGCGATGTATGCGGGCCCTATTTACCCGCGCGGAAAGGACCACTCATGGCTGACGACAAGAAGAACGTCAAAGATGAGGAGCTCGATAAAGTCAGCGGCGGCCATTCGGAACATTCACGTTTTGGAGTGGGTCTCGAGCCCAGCGACCCCAATCTGCCGCCACACGGAGGGGTACCTCACATCGAAAATCCGATCGAAGGCCAGTAGAAGGTCAATCTAAGGAAAGGGAGGCCTTTTTCCCAGGCCTCCCTCTTCCTTATTCATTCTTATTCAGAAGTACCGCGTTTAAGTTGGAGCTTTAACCCGCGACGTGCGTCGCGCGGCTAGGTCCAAAGCCGTGTCGGTTATGGGACGTAGTTGCTTCCGTCGACGGCGGTCAGCAGCGTGACGTTGGTTCCCTGAATCTTCGCTCGTACCTTACCGCTCGGATAGTACAGATCGTAGATTTCTGTTGGGTCGACTACCCACACGCGATTGTCGGACCCGTTGATCGTGATGTCGAACGGCAGCTTAAGCCCTGAGCCCAGATGACTGGAAATCGAATCGTATGGCGGCTTGATAATGTCGACTCGATTTTTATAGGGCTCGCAAACGAGGATGTTGCCATGGGTGTCCAAGGCCATTCCGCCGGGGTGCGACAGCTTCACGCCGAGCCCAAAGCCGAAACAAGTGCCAAGGTCGCTAAACTCCTCAATTTGACCAACGCTGCCGTTATAATAGGCAACGAACACGTCGCCGACATTGTCGACCGCAACACCGTAGGGTGTGCTCGTGCTCGGACCACCCGGCAGCGAGCACCTCGCCTTCACGACGTTTTTCTTCTGCGCATATTCGTTGACCCAGCCGTTGTTGTCGGCTTCGTAGACGTTCCCTTGTGAATCAGTCGTAACGGCGCTCGGTCGCGAGATGTCCTTACTGTAAGCGAAAGCCACTTTGGTGGGGGAGCTGTATTCGATAACGCTGCTGTAGTCCGAGGTCCCATAGTAGTAGTACCTGCCAATATAAAGTCCGTGAGAGTCGACCCAGCTTGCGGTCGGCTCCGGATGACCCGGAGGCCCAACTGTACCGATCTCTTTAAACGTTCCGTTCTGAAGGATCTCGACTTCGTTCGTGTCGCCCGAAACGTCGAGGTGCACTCCAACGAAGAGATCGTTCCGACTGATCGCGTTGGGCGACAAACGGCCCGAGTGCAATATGTCAGGGCCCGACAACGGAAGCATGGAGTTCGGCTGCGAGCCGCCGCAAGCGGCGATCAGGGCGGTAGACGCGCCGAATGCGAGGAGCGTGAGCCATATTCTCATGAAATCTCCCTCCGAGACGCGCGTAGAGTTCGCCCAAGAGGCCCACGCTCCCCGAACGCTCTACTCGGTATCGGGCGGGCGCAAGTCGGGCGGCTGGTGCAAGAAATAGTTGATGTCGTGCGCTGACCCGATCGGCGTGAATTGTCGCGGGCTTTGCGTGAAGTCGAAGGCATCGCCTTCGGGCGAGGTGGCGCGCGTGTCGCTCGCCGACATCGGTGCTAATCCCCAACGATTCTCGATGAACTTCAGAATGCTGCCCAGCTCGTAATTGACGTGCGAAACGTAGCCTTGCTTCGCGTAGGGCGAGATGATCAGCAGCGGCACGCGGAAACCAAGCCCATCGTAGTCGAGCATAGTTGGCGCGACGTGGTCGTACCAACCGCCCGGGTCGTCCCAAACGACGAAGATTGCCGTCGAGCTCCAAAACTTGGATTCACCGATGGCGTTGACGAGCGACGCAACCCAAGACGGTCCGGTGTTCGCGCCGCAGCCGGCGTGATCGGAGTTTTGGCAGGTCGGAACGATCCACGTTACATCCGCCAGTTTCGTCTTGACGTCAATAAGGAAGCGCTTCTGCGGGTTGATGACGTCTTTTTTCCAATCGGGCCCGGTGTAGATCGGCTTAATCGCCTGATACGCGCTCCAGATGCCTTGATTTCCGTTGACCGGCGAGGCATAGAACTTCCAGGAGAGGCTCGCGTTGTCGAGCTCGGCGCCCAGCGTATTGTTGTTGAAGCACGCCACGATGGGACTCCCGATCGTACGCTGCTGCGTGAGCGTTTGAATGGTATCGGCCGATCCGCCCTCGCAGCCCCAGCGGCTTAGCGGATAGTTTACGGCCGAACTCGACTGCGCGGCAATGAGAAATTGGTGAGCTACGAAGCTGCTCTCGTCGAGGTTCGAGGCGAACATCTCATCGGCCAACACGTATTGATTGGCCATGTCGAAATACGGCTGCGTTTCGCTCTGGGGCACGTAACTGTACGGCGGGTTCGCGTTCGGGCATGTAGGCTCGCCCGGACCGCCGCAACCCCAGCCCTCCCCGTCGAAACCGTTCATCTGGCAGTTGGTGCCGGGAATGCTGCCCGTTCCGTTGCAGGAAAGGAAGAACGTATGGGCGGTATGCGGCAGGTCCCACTTCGTCTCCAGACCGACCGGCTGCAGCGTGATGACCTGATTCTGTGCGTTATACCCGTAGGATTGAGTGTTCGCGCCGGGATAGCCCTGAAATAGGTTGTCGAAACTCCGGTTCTCCTGAATGATGACGACGACGTGGTTGATTTTGGTTTCGTATTGGTGATGCTGGCGATGCTGGACGAGCGGCAACGCGGCCGCTGGATTGCCGCCGCCAACGCTACCGCTGCAAGCCGACAGCAACAATGCGGCAGCGCTGATAGCTAGTAGCCCGCTGCGGTTAAAATGGCGCGGCATGACGACTCCTCTAACATGAACTGGCGATAATTAATCGCTTGCTTCTGGGATACCGGCTCCGAACCTCTAGCCCAGTCGACCGGTGATCCGACCGAACGCCTAATTTTGTGATTACAGTCATCGCTGCCGAGCAAAAGCCAATGTCGCGTGGACTTCGTTCAGGGATCGCGCCGGGGCACCCGTCCCCCGGCGCGAGGCGTTTACTGAACCGTTACGCTGACGGGCGCTGACGCGATGCCGTTGGTCACCACTTGCAACGTGCCGGCGCCGGTTTCGATCGACGACGGAACGTCGAACATCGTCGTTACCTTCTTCTTCCGGTCGTTCACGCCCATGAAGCTGTGATCGTGCGTGCGACAGTAGAAGACGTGACCGGTCGAACCGTTGGTGATTCGCACCAGCGGATAGTTCGTCGCTTGCTGCACGTCGTCGCCGTACATGTTGTCCTGCGAAACGCCATTGAGCAGGCGGCCCTTGAGCGTGTAGGTGGTTCCGTGCGTGAGCGTCGTGGGAACGCTAGTGATCCGCGGGCGAGAGCTGTAATCTGTCCTGCCGCGCGGCGTGTAGACTTCCACGTCGAGCGAACCGTCGGCTTCCAACACTTGGCCGTTCGGAAGCAGCAGTAGCCGGATGTTGTAAGAAGAGTCGTTCATCTCATTCGGCGGACCCGGGATCGCCTTCAGCGTCGAGCCGTTGTAGAGGTAGAAACTCGCAGGCGTCTGATAGAGTCCGGGGCTCCCGGCGATCAACACTTTGCCGCTCGGCAGCAGCGAGGACGGGCCATCGGCTACGTCGACCTGACTGCCGTTGATGACTGGAAACGTTGGGCCGTCAGTCCATCCACCGGTCTTCGAATTGTAGATCGCGCTGAAGCCGGTCGCGCCCGCGACCCATACCGTGCCGTCCGGGCGCAGCGTTTGCGGACCGATCTCCTCGCCGGTGACGAGAGTGTCGGGCGTCGAGCCCGCCGGTTCCCATGCGATCGCCGTCGGGCTGAAATACTCGGCCTTGGGTTGTGCGAGGACGTCCGCCGAAAGTACGTTGCCGTTCTTGAGCAGCGTCCAGCCTTCCTCACTGTTGGGATCCTCCTTGCCGCTGCCGACTTGCGTCCAAGTCATGTTTGACTCGTTGAGTTGTGCTTGGGTCGACGTGCAGCAGTTTCCGATCATATACGTGCCGTTGTTCAACACGACGCTCTGAGCGTCGCCGATCTCACTCCAGCCGCTCGGCGGCGAGACGGACGCCCACGTGTTTGCTACGGGATCGTAAATTGCGCCGAGCGTCGTTTCCGCACCGTTGCAGAAGTTGTACTCGCCGCCATTGACGATCAGCTTGCCGTCGGGCAGGACGGCCGAAGCGAAGTAGAGCGGTGCATATCCGGACGGAAGCGACGCAAGCTGCGTCCAGCTGCCCGTTGCATAGTTTCCGTTTTGGTCCGGGCTCAGCTTATACACGTTCGAGGCGCAAACGTCGAAGATCAGCACGCCCCCGTCCGTTAGCAGCTCTTCGGTCTGCGGACCGTTCGGAAACGATGGAACGCCTTGCACCGGCGTCCATCCGCCGGCGAGCGCGCGCGCTCGGTCCGCTCCCGTCACCTTGTGCCGAATCGGCGGCGGGTGCGGCGGCGTTGGAATGTGCCGCAGTGAGCGCTCCAGTTTGCTGCCAGCCGTTGAGGTTGGAAGGTTTGGCGTCGTGCCGGCGCCGTTGCTGCACGCAGCAAAGATCAGCGCCGACGAAATCGCCGAGAAAGCAATGAGTAAACGTCGCATCATATCTCCTAAGTGCGGGGGACGTTGTGTCGTGGCCTTAAACGGCCGTGCGAGGCTGGAACGCTTCAGCGTTTCTTGCGACTGTTGGTCTTTCGACCTGTCGGCGTCGCTTTGCGTGCGGCAGCCTTCGAGCCGATTTTTTTCCGTGCCGCACCCGCGCGCGATCCCCGTTTAGACATCACGGCTTCCTTGAGCGCCTTCGCCGGCAAGAACTTGAAGACGCGCTTCGCCGGCACTTTGACTTGTTCGCCGGTAGCGGGGTTGCGCGCCATGCGCGCCGCGCGATCGCGAACTTTGAACTGCCCGAAGCCGGGAATCTTCACTGGTTCACCTGCGACGACCGCAGCTTGAATATCGTCGAAGACGCCGTCGATGAGCGCAACGGCGTCTTTGCGCGAAAGCTCCAAACGGTCAACCGCAGAGCGCACTAAATCTACTTTGTTCATTGGTTCCTTTCGTATCGAAAAGCAGCCGCTACTCTACGAAAATGCTTCGC
>JAFAHB010000023.1 GCA_019237435.1 Vulcanimicrobiota bacterium | reverse complement strand
AATCCTAAGATCCTGTTGGTCGGCGACGACGGCGGCGGAACCGTTTCAGTAGACGGCGGCGATACCTGGAGCACCGAGCACAACCAACCGACAGGGCAGTTCTATCACGTGGCGATCGACAATCAGTTTCCATTTCACGTTTTCGGCGCGTCGCAAGACGAAGGCGCGTTCGAAGGGCCCAGTGCCGAAGTCGGCCCTGGGATCGGGCCCGAAGCGTGGTATTCCGTCGCGCTCGGCGAGAGCACGTTCGTGGCTCCCGACCCCGACGACGTTTATGTCACCTTCGGAAGCGGCTACTACAGTTCGCTCGGAAAGTTGAATCGCGTCACCGGAGACGTAAAGAACGTCAGTCCGTGGCCGCGCTATATGGCCGGCAACCCTTCCGGCGCAACCCAATATCGCTTCGGGTGGACGCATCCGATCTTCTTCTCGCCGGCTGACCCGCACGAGCTGCTCGTTGCGGCGCAAGTCGTCTTTTCGAGCATGGACAAGGGACAGACGTGGAAGATCATCAGCCCCGATTTGACGCGCAACGATCCAAGCACCGAAGGAACGTCCGGCGGCCCGGTCTATCCCGACCAAACGGGGGCCGAGACCTTCCCGGACGTCTCGTCGCTCGCCGTTTCGCCACTCGACGCGAACGTTTTGTGGGCGGGGTCGGCCGATGGTCTCGTGCACGTGACGACCGACCACGGCGGACATTGGACGCTCGTGACCCCGCCGCAGCTTCCGCAGTGGGCGCAGATCAGCTCGATCGAGCCGTCGCACACGCAGAAAGGCACCGCGTATCTCACTGCCTCGCGCTACCAGTGGGACGACTACCATCCCTACGTGTACGAAACCACCGATTACGGCGCGCACTGGACGACGATGACGAACGGCTTGCCGGATAACCAATACGCCTTCGTCGTTCGGCAGGATCCGCGTGAGCCGCGTCTGCTTTTCGTCGGAACGCGCAGCACGGTGTACGTCAGTCTCGACGGCGGAGGGCAATGGCAGCCGTTGACGCTCAACCTTCCGGGCGTGCAAGTGCGGGATCTGGCAATCGACACGCGAGAAGGCGAGCTGGTCGCGGCCACGCACGGCCGCGCCTTTTGGATCGTGGATAACATCGCGCTGCTCGAGCAGCTCGCCCGAGAAACGAGTCTCTCGAACGCAAGCCTGCAGCTCTTCGCCCCCGAGACTGCTTGGCTATCCAACGCCTACGGCGGTCCGACGTTCTTAAACCTGCCCAACTACGGTGACAACCCACCGTACGGCGCGGCCGTGTTCTTCAATTTACCGCCGGGTTATAACGGCAGCACCCCGCTCACGATCTCATTTCTCGATGCCGCCGGCGCGACGGTTCGCACGTTCACGCTGCATCTCAAGAACAAACGCCCGCGCAAGCTGACGCCGGAGCAGGAGGAGCGGCTCGACGCCACTCAGGCCCGCGAGCACGAGCTCGAAACGCTCGCGGCCGCGGAACCGGGCATGAACAAATTTCAGTGGGATCTGAGATATACGCCGGCCTACGATTATCCCGGGTTTCGTACGGTTCCGACGGACGATTGGCCTGATGCCGGCGACGGACCAACGATCGTTCCGGGTTCGTACACCGTGGTGCTGCAATACGGTTCGCAGCGGGCGCAAACTCCGCTGAAAGTCGTGCTCGATCCGCGCGTGCATGCGACGATGGCCGACCTGGACGCTCGCCTGTCGCTCGAGATGGAGCTGCGCAACGCCATCGACCGGCTCGACCGCGCCGTCGCCGCCGCGATGAGCGCGCGCGACCGAGCAGCGTCCGCGCAGCGCGCTCAGATCGACGACGAGATCGCGTCGCTTACGCTGACCGGCGTAAGCTCGAGCGAATACGACGTCGTGCATCCGACGAAAATTCGGGAGCAGCTTGGATTCTTGATGAACTCGCTGGAAGCCGCCTATGCAAAGCCGACCGCGGCAGAGTATGCCGCGGCGAAGGATCTTGAGGCGCTCGCGAGCGCGGGAGAGACGCGGCTGACGGCGCTAGCTCACGAGTAGCAATAGGAGTCCGACGAAGCGTCTCCGCCTTGCAGCCGAACTTGGTGCGCGCGGTGGTTGTCACCGAAGCTCGCGAAGAACTTCGGATCGAAGGCGATCGTGCCGTCGTCGCCGACGTCGAGCTTCGCCATCCAATTGCCGACGCCGTCGGGATAGAACTGATCGTCCCACGCGCGATAGAGTGAGTTCGTGAAATAGACGCGTCGCCCGTCGCGGCTGATCTCCACCATCTGCGGTCCCCCGGCCAGCGGTTTGGATGGATCGCTCGGATGCGGCGCGCGGCGAACGATTCCGCCGATGTGAACCGAGCCGACGAGCTTCGGATTGAAGGGATCGCTGACGTCGTATTGACGCATCTCGCCCGTGCCCCAGCAGGACGCATAGAGATACCGATCGTCGAGCGAGAGATCGATATCGCTCAACAACGGCGGCACCGCAGAGAAGCCTTTCAATAAATCGGGCAGCTGCGAGGGATCGGCCGGCTCGGCGGGGATCTCGATGACCTTCCGGACGTCCCACTTGCCGTTCTCGCGATGCCACAGCCAAATCGAGCTCGATAAATCTTTGAGCGAGACGACGACGCCGGCGAACCCATAGGTCTTTGCCGGATCGTGTGAAGGACGCAACTCGAGAACCATCTGCTGTTCGGCCCCGAGGTCGAAGCTTTGCACGTGACGGCGCTTGCGCAAATCCCAGAAATGCAGTTGATGGCCGTATTTGCCTTCGAGCAGAAGGTTGGGATTGAGGCCTCCCTCGATCATGTTCGGCGTTCCCCACTCGCTCGTGATCATCACGTCGTGCGTGAGGTGCCACCAAAAGTCGTACGCAAGGTATTGCGGCCCGCGATCGACCTCCCATGGTCCGATGAGATCGAACGTGTCGCAGTCCATCATGAAGATACCGCCCGGGCCGTCGCCGTCGGCGTTGCCAAGCGCGCCCACGTAGATTGCATCCGGTCCGCAATGGACCGTATGCGGACGTGTGTAACCGGTGCGTGCGACCACCTCTTCCGGCTCGATGACGCGTACGATACGCGGCTGCGCCGGATCTGGCTTCGTATCGATCACGTGAATTCTCGAAGAGCGCAGGCCCGGAACGATGAGATAGCGCCGTTCGACGTGCGGGCGCGGCGCGAATGGGCAGAGCGCCGCGCTGCACGCATTCCAACCGAAATGGTGCAGCTCGTCG
>JAFAHB010000149.1 GCA_019237435.1 Vulcanimicrobiota bacterium | reverse complement strand
CAGTTGTGTTCCCGAGTTGGATGCGGACTCTTGACCGAGAAAATTCTGATAATTCTCAGTGACTAAAGGAGCCTCCTGAGCTGCGATCATCGCAATGAAGTTGCCATCTCTGTCGTGCTGCATTATCAGTATACCGCACGTGAAATCAATTTCACCAGAGGCCCAAAGTTTCGATCCTAAAGCGATGCGCTAAAGCGCTTTGCTACATCGGCCGCGTTGTGAACGGCGCGCGCCACTGTCGATCCCCTACCTTCAACACCCAGACGAAGGCCTTATCCGGCGGGAGCGGCATCGGCGTCAGATTCACGGCAAACGGTACGTTGATGTCGGACCCGGGCTTTGTCCCCGGCGGCCGCCCGACTTCGATCTCGTTCTCGATGTGCATGCCGGAGTACGTGTCGGGACCCGTTTGCAGCACGACCGCGTTGCCGTCGGCATCGAGCAGGTCGAGAGTCCATTTGATCGGGCGATTCGTTTCGGCCCACGGCACGTGCAGGATGAAGGCGACGGCGGACGGCGCCGTCATAGGACTGCTCGTGTGCGTCCAACCGATGCCCAGCGCATGGAGTTTGCCGTCGGGCGACGCCTGCGCCGAGTCGGCGAGAAACAACGTGGCTTCCAAGCTTTGTCCTACGTTTTACGTCCTTCGACTTCGCTCGCTGCGCTCGCTGCGCTCAGGATGACACAAACGCGCACTTCGGTCAGGATGACCAGTTGCGCAGGTTGCGCAGCACGTACTGGAGGATGCCGCCGTGGCGGTAATACTCCGCTTCGTTCGGCGTATCGATGCGCACGCGCACGTCGAACTCGATGGATCGGCCGCTGCCCGGATCCGTCGCCTTGACGCGCAGCCGTCCCCGAGGCGCGACTCCGTCCGCAAGCCCGGTGATGTCGTAAATCTCCTCGCCTTCTAGTCCGTACGTCGAGCGATCCGCACCGTCGACAAACTCCAGCGGCAAAACCCCCATGCCGATCAAATTGCTGCGATGAATCCGTTCGAACGATTCCGCGATGACCGCCTTGATGCCGAGCAGGTATGGGCCTTTTGCGGCCCAGTCTCGCGACGATCCCGAGCCGTACTCCTTGCCGGCAAGCACGATGAGCGGAGTGCCGTCGGCGGCATACTTTCGCGAGGCTTCGAAGATCGAGAGCTGCTCGTTCGTGGGGAAATACCGTGTGTATCCGCCTTCGACGCCAGGGACGAGCCCATTGCGCAAGCGGACGTTGGCAAATGTGCCGCGCACCATCACCTCGTGATTTCCACGGCGCGCGCCGTAGGAGTTGAAATCGCGCGGCTCGATCCCGCGCTCCATCAAGTATTTTCCCGCCGAGCTGTTGCGCGCGATGCTGCCCGCGGGCGAGATATGATCCGTCGTGACCGAATCGCCCAGCATCGCAATCGCGCGCGCGCCGAGCACATCCGCGTGCGACGCCGGCTGCGCCGGCATGCCGTCAAAGTACGGCGGCCGCTTTACGTACTCGGAGTTCGGATCCCACGCATAGAGCTGCGTCGCGGCGACGTCGAGGCGCCTCCAATTTTCGTCTCCTCTGAAAACGTCGGCGTATTCGCGCGCGAACATCTCCTTGCTGATGCACTGCGCGATCGTGGTCTCGATCGCATCGTTGCTCGGCCAGATCTCGTGCAGAAAGACGGGCTTGCCGTCGCTGCCGGTGCCGAGCGGCTCGGTCGTCAAATCGACGTCGATCCGGCCGGCAAGCGCGTAGGCAACGACCAGCGGCGGCGACGCGAGATAGTTCGCCCGAACTTGCGGATGAATTCGTCCTTCGAAGTTGCGATTGCCGGAAAGCACGGCGGCGACGATCAAGTCGCCGTCGGCAACCGCTTCGGCGACGTCGGAGGGTAGCGGTCCCGAGTTCCCGATGCACGTCGTGCAGCCGTATCCGACGAGGTTGAAGCCGAGACGATCGAGAGACGGCTGCAGACCCGCCTTTGCCAAGTAATCCGTCACCACTTTCGAACCGGGCGCAAGCGAAGTTTTTACCCACGGCTTTGTGCGAAGGCCGCGCTCGAGCGCATTGCGCGCGAGGAGTCCGGCCCCGACGAGCACCGACGGATTGGACGTATTGGTGCAGCTGGTGATCGCCGCGATCACGACGGCGCCGTCGTCCAGGCCGTCGATGCCGCCGGCAACGGTCGCGGGCGGCGCAACCGTTGCGGTGCCGCCGCCGCCTTCGTCTTGAAATCGTGCAACCGCGCCGTTGGCGCGATCGCGCGCGGCCATCCATTCGCGTAAGGGATCTTCGAAAGAACGCTTCACTTGCGCGAGCGGCACGCGATCCTGCGGCCGCCGAGGACCCGCGAGACTCGGCTCGACCGTTGCGAGATCGAGCGCCAGGGTATCGGCAAACTCCGGATCGGGCGATGCGTCGTTACGGAAGAGCCCCTGCGCCTTGGCGTAGGCTTCGACCAGAGCCACCTGTTCGGGCGGCCGGCCGGTCAAACGCAAATATTCCAGCGTACGCTCGTCGATCGGGAAAATCGCGACGGTCGAGCCGAACTCGGGCGACATATTGCTGATCGTCGTACGATCGACCACCGGCAGCCCCGAGAGTCCCGGGCCGTAGAACTCGACGAACTTTCCAACCACGCCCTTGTGACGGAGCATTTCGGCGACGGTGAGAACCAGATCGGTTGCAGTGAGGCCTTCGCGCAGCGCACCGTCGAGACGAAAACCAATGACTTCGGGAATCAGCATCGTGACGGGCTGTCCGAGCATCGCTGCCTCAGCCTCGATTCCCCCGACGCCCCAGGCGAGCACGCCGAGTCCGTTGACCATCGTCGTGTGCGAATCGGTGCCCACCGCGGTATCGGGATAGGCCAAAGGCTGTTCGCCACTGTGCTGCGTGCCGTCCCTCGCCCCTCGACTCCGCTCGGGGTGACACGCTCGGGTTGACGAAGGCAGGATGACACCGGGGAAGACGACTCGCGCGAGATATTCGATGTTGACTTGATGCACGATACCGGTACCCGGCGGAACGACGCGCAAACCCGACAGCGCTTCCTGCCCCCACTTCAAAAAGGCGTAGCGCTCCCGATTGCGCTCGAACTCGAGATCGGTGTTCTTCTGCAAGGCATCGCTCGAGCCAAAGTAATCGGCCTGCACCGAGTGATCGATGACGAGCTCGACGGGCTGCAACGGATTGATCGCTTGCGGGTCGCCTCCCATCTCCGCCATCGCGTCGCGCATCGCGGCCAAATCAACCACGCAGGGCACGCCGGTAAAGTCCTGCAGCAAGACGCGCGCCGGCGTAAAGGCGATCTCGCGCTCCTGCCGCGCGCGCCCAACCCGAGCGAGCGCTTCGATATCGTCGCGCTTGACGATGTGGCCGTCCTCTAAGCGCAGCAAGTTTTCCAGCAAGATTTTTATCGAGAACGGCAACTGCGCGAGTTTGGCGACGCCGGATTCCTCGAGCGCGCCGATGCGAAAATACGCATAGGAACGATCGCCCACGCGCAGCGTATCGAGCGCGCCCAAGCTATTCGGATGGGGATTCATCGAACAATCGTACTTTCGGATCGCCCACCGCGTAGCCTTCGATTCTCAGCGACGCTTCGCCCGAAAGCAGCCGCCACAATGGTTGCGCGACGAGCGCGAGCCGCCAGGGCTGGAGCGCAAGCGTGCGTTCGAAGCTTTCGCGATCCGCCGGCACCTCGCGCGCAAGCCGTTCCAGGGCCGCTCTCGGGACGAGCAGACTTGAGGGCAGACCGGCGTCGCGAGCAATTTCCGCAACTGTGGCGCTCAACAACGCAACGAGCGCATCGCGCGCCGGCGCGGCCGGACGAGCCGGCCGCTGCGGTAAGTTCGCGTCGTCGAGCGACATTCCGCGCGCTACCGCTTCGAGTATCGCGCTGCCGTATTGACGCTTCATGCCGCCGTCGAGCCGGCGCAGTTGCACGAGATCGTCGAGGTGGGCCGGTTTGAGCGCCGCAAGTCCAGCTACGACGTCGTCCGGCAAGATGTAGCGAACCGGCAAATCGCGCGCGCGTGCCAAGCGATCGCGCATCTTCACGAGCTCGTTGAGAACGCCCAGCTCGCGCCGACTCATTCGCGTCGCGCCGGGGATTCGCAAATACGCCCGCCGCTCGTCGATGTGGTAGCGCTCGATGTCGCCGAGCTCCGCGCATTCTTCGTAAACCCACTCGTATCGGTCGCGCTCTTCGAGGCGCGGACGCAAGGCGTCGAAAAGCGGTAACAGATATGCGACGTCGTCGACGAGATACTCGATTTGCCGCTGTGAAAAGGGACGCGCCGACCAGTCGCTGACCGTTTGCGATTTCGCAAGTCGCACGCCGCAAACGCCGCGCACCAAATCCGCCAGCGAAACCTGCATTCCGTAACCCAAGAACGCTGCCGCAATCTGCGTATCGAAGACGCGTGGCGGCACGACTTCGAAACGATCCGCGAAAATCTTCAAATCGGCGGAGAGCGCGTGGCCGATGACCGTGGTGTGCGTCAACGCAAGCGCCAAGGGACCGAGTTTCGGCAATGCGAACGCGTCCACGATTGCCGCACCGTCGTCGAACGAAAGCTGAACGACCATGAGGCGCGGCGAGTACGTGCGCTCGGCGTGAAACTCGGTATCCATCCCAACGCGATCGGCGTCGGAAACCCGAGCGCACAGCCGCTCGAGTGCCGCATCGTCGGCAACGACCTGCGGCGCCGTCACGGCGGAGGCGAGCCCGTTTCCAAGCGACGGAAATGAAAGTGCGGGCAGCGATGCGTCTCGCAGTAATGCCGGGCATAGTGGCGCGCGCGCCACTCGTAGCCGTGAAGCGCAACGGTGACGCGGTCGCCGAAAATGGTTAGCAGTGCGCAAATCGGAATCGCGATCGCACACATCGTCCAGACGTGAACCCAAATAGGCACGCGGAACGCCGCGGCACTCGCGGTGGCGACCGTCCCGCCAAAACCCGGGATGATGCGAACGGCGAGCAAAAAAGCGGGAGATCCGACCGGGAAGCGCTTGACCCAGGGCGGCAGACGATGCAGGTACTCTTCGAGACGCCAGAGCCTGGTCGCATGGCGATTGATCCAATATCCAAGCAGTGCCGCCCCGACGAGTCCAAAGGCGTCGACTAGGGTACCTTTAACCGGACCGAAGATCGCGCCGTTCATAATCGCAAGCGCATCGGTAACGGAGAACGGCGCCGACGCGACGATTACGAAGACCGCAATGGCCAGCGGATAGGCGAGCGGACCGATGGTGCGGATCTCATGAGCGACGCGCGGTTGATCGCGGATCACGAGGTACGCGAGGACGAACGAGCCGGCGAGCAGCGCGATTGCGCCGGCCCGGCGGAGGAGGCGATTCAAGCGATGGTCATTCGGACGGTCATCACGATTCTGTGCGGAGTTGGGCTATACGTATCGCTTTTCATGCTGAACAAGAGCCGGCGCGCGGCGCGGGGCGAGCTCAGGGGACCCAGCGTCGTCAAGACGCCCAGGGCGCACCTTTTCGGAGTTCCTAACGCGCTGGTCGGCGTGCTGTACTATCCCGCGGTGGCCGTCGCGGTATGGGTTGCGCGCGGCGGCATCGCGCAAATCGCGTTGCTCGCCGCCATGCTTGCCGCCGCCGCCACGTCGGCATATCTCGCCTATTCACTGCTCTACGTGACGCGGCGCGAATGCCCGTATTGCTGGACCTCGCACGTCGTGAACTGGTGCGTTCTAGTCCTCGGCTGGTGGTTATTTCTTCCGGACGTATTGAATCGAGGCATCTGATTTTGTTAGAATCGGCCTCTCTGGTCTGGACGGCACTCTTAGTCGCCGTAACCGCCGAGAGAGAGGGCCGGCCGCGTAGCGTTAGTTCTACGCTCCGGTGAACGGCAGATTGATCGGGGGTTGGGCGAGTGCCCAACCCCTCTGCTTTTTCTTTTCGTGCGGGACTGGCCATTCGCCGTGTCGCCTAGGCCCTCGTGAACGGTGCTGGTTCACTTCGGGCCTACGCTCCTAGCGCCCGACCAGTCCCACACGAAAAGAGCATCTAGACTTTACGAATTTCGTCGATCATGGCGCGATAGGCCGGGTCTGCCGTCGGCTTCCCGGCAAACCAGGCCTCGAGCATCTCCTCGGCGACCGGCACGGCGGTCGATCGTAAGCTCATGCAGAGCACGTTGGCGTCGTTCCATTCGCGAGCGCCGCCCGCGGTCGGCGCGTCCGCGCAGAGCGCCGCGCGGATGCCGGGGACCTTATTGGCGGCGATGCTCACGCCGGTTCCGGTCCAACAACAGAGCACGCCGCATTGCGCCTCGCCGCTGGCGACGCAGTTGCCCACGTCGCGGCCGACCGACGGCCACGCGTCGTTGCTTCCCGGTGCGAGCGCACCGATCCGAACGACCTCGTGATCGTGCGAACGCAACCAGCCGTCGATCGCCTCGGGAAGCTCGCCCGCCATGTCGCTGCCCAATGCTACCCGCATGGAAGGGTTTTCGCCGCGTGGCAACGCGAGACTAGCCGTGCTTGAGCATCGTACGTCTGGCCGCCACGGTAATTCTGGCGCGCGCTCCCCTCGAGATCTATTTGGCGCGGCGGAGCGCAAATGCGGCCTTTGCGCCTGACGCATTCGTCTTTCCCGGCGGCACGATCGAGGCGCAAGACGCGACCGAGTCTGCGCGCGCGCGCACGCTTGCGCTCGAGCCGGAACGCATCGAGCGGGAGTTTCGCGCGGCGATTCCAGAAGAGCTCGGCTCCGATGAACCGGCCGTGAGCGCAGAGGCGGCTGCAACGCTCTTCATCGCGGCGCTGCGCGAGCTCTTCGAAGAAGCGGGGGTGTTGCTCGGGCGAACGGCGACGGGCGAAACTATCTCCACTTGCGCGAACGACTGGAAAAATGCCGCGGAGGAGCGCACTGCGGTGCGCAGCGGGACGCTTTCGTTCGCCGACTTTCTGCGATCGCACGATTGGTACGCCGATGCGGGCGCATTGATGCTCTTCTCGCATTGGATCACGCCGCCGAGCGAGCCGCGCCGTTACAACACGCACTTCTTCTTCGCAGTCGCGCCGCCCGATCAAGCGGCGCTCGCCGATGCCGCCGAAACGCACGACGGCCTGTGGATCTCTCCGTCGGCCGCGCTGCAACGGCATCAAGCCGGAACGCTGCACCTCGTATATCCGACGATCAAGCATTTGGAGCGGCTTTCCGCCTTCGACTCGGTCGAAACGGCGCTCGATTTCGCGCGCTGCAAACCCGTGCTGACGATCGTGCCCAAAGCGACCGCAGACGACTTCGAGATTCCGGCGATGCTCGAGAACGCATGGTAAAGCTCGTTCGCGCCCCCAACCCTTCGGCGATGACGTTGACCGGCACCAACTCCTACGTGATCGGCTGCGACGGCGCAGCGCTGGTGATCGATCCCGGGCCCGCACTCGAAACGCACCTGCAAGCGCTCGTGGACGAAGCCTCCGCCTTTGGAACGACGATCGGCGCGATCGCGCTCACGCATGGACATCCCGATCACACAGCGGGCGCGGTGCAGCTGGCGACGATGACGGGCGCTCGGATCTACGCTCACCCGAAGAGCAAACGCCGGCACGATCGCGACCTTTCGCTCGAAGGCGAACTGGAGGTCGGCGGCACGGCGCTGAGCGTGATCGATAGTCCGGGGCATACGTTCGATCACGTGGTTTTCTACCTGTCCCGAGAGCGTGCGCTCTTTACCGGCGACACAATTCTCGGTGAGGGAACGACCGTCATCGCTCCGCCGGGCGGCGCGATGCGCCCGTATCAACATACGCTGCAGCGGCTTGCCGACGAATTCCCCGACGCGCGCGTCATCTATGGCGGCCACGGCCCCGTCGTTACCGACGCGCAAGCGAAGATCGCCGAGTACATCGAACACCGGAGGATGCGCGAAGGTCAAATCCTCGAGGCGCTGCATCACGGACCGATGACGATACCCGATCTCGTTAAGCGCATCTACTCGGCGCAGCGCCAGGTCCTCTGGCCGGCGATGGCACGTCAGATTCTCGCCCACCTGATCGCGCTCGAAGGCGAGGGCCGAGTTCACGCAACGCCGCTGAAGCGCGCGATGACCGCCGAGGAAACGGCGATCCTCAATCCTCGCATCGAGGAGATCGTCGGCCCGCAGGAAGCTGCCGTGCTGACGGCAGAGTTAGGCACTGAAATGCGGCTCGACTCACTGCTGGTCTACGCGCTGTGACGCGCCGGCTTGCCGCCATCGCGAGTGTCGTCGCGCTTGCGTCGTGCGTACAGTCGGGTACGCCGGTGACGCCCGCAGCAACCGGTGCGGTGGTCAAACCGCAGTCATGCTACGTCACGAAACAAACCAACACGAACGTCAAAGCGACGATCACGTTTTACGGCTGGCCCGACAACTCACCGCCGGGAAACCAGATTGCCCACGGCATCATTCACAAACACGCCGGCGGCGATGGCACCTATTGCAATCCGACGACCTTCGCTACGGAAAACGCAAACGACAAACAGATTCCGTACGGCATCAAGATCTACGTGCCGTTCATCAAGCAATACTTCATCCGCGAGGATCTCTGCGCCGCATCGCGTGCGAGTGGAAGCGGCAGCAAGGGCTGCTATGGGTTATGGTTCGATTTGTGGATCGGTGGAACCGCGAAATCCATTGCGAAGTACGTCATCGACTGCGAGCTCAAGCTCACGCCGAACGGAAAAGTTTCGGTCATTCTTTGGCCAAAGGACGGTCTGCCCGTCGCGCATCCCGGACCGATTTACCGCGATCAGCCGCCGCCTAAGGGCACCTGCGACGGCACGCGCGAGAACCGCTAGTCCACGCGCAGGACGACTTTGCCGAACTGATGCGCCGCGGCCAGGCGGTCGAATGCCGCCGGCGCATCGCCGAATGCGAAGACGCGGTCGACGGCGGGTCGCAAACCCTGATTGAACAGCTCGAGCATGGCCGCAAAGTCTTGCGGACTGCCCATGGACGTGCCCAGAATCGCGACGTGCTTCCAAAACAGCGGAAACATCTTGATCGTCGCATCGCCGTTGGTGCCGCCGTAGACGACGATGCGCCCGCCGGGCCGGATCGCGTCGAGCGATTTGCGTAGGGTTTCGCCGCCGGAGGAGTCGACGATCAGGTCGATCGGCGCGGTCGCGCGCAGCAGCTTCGGCCAATCAGGATTCGTTGCATAGTTGATCGCGAGATCGGCTCCGAGCGCGCGTGCTCGCTTCAGCTTTTCGTCGCTGCTCGAGGTCACGATCGCTTGCGCTCCAATGTGCTTGGCAAAGAGCAGAACGAAGGTTTGTACGCCGCCGCCCACGCCGGTGATCAGTACCGTCTCGCCCGGCTGCAGCGCGCCGCGCGTGAATACCGCGCGATAGGCCGTCAATCCCGCGAGCGGAATTGCGGCGGCCTCGTCCATCGAGAGCGGCGGCGGCTTGCGGTAAACGTTGTCAATCGGAACCGCTGCATATTCAGCGAAGGTCCCGGCGTGCGGCATTCCAAGAATCGTCGCCTCGGCTGCGTCCCAGACGCGCGGATTGTCACCCCACTCGAGCATCGGATCGATCACGACTTCGTCGCCGACGGCGAGATCGGCGACCAGGGCGCCGAGCCGTGCTACTTCGCCCGCGCCGTCGGAGCCGAGCGTCACAGGCAGTGCGATCTTCGGGTACAAGCCCTGCGTGATGAAGAGGTCGCGGTGGTTGAGCGCGGCCGCACGAATGCGAACGAGCGCCTCGCTTTCGGTAATCGGCGGAACTGCAACTTCGTCGATCCGCAGATGCTGCGGACCGCCGATTTCATGCAACCGAAGCGCACGCATCGTGCCCCTCATTCGTGAACCGTGACGATGAACCTCACCGCAGCGGGCTGGATGAAGAGCGCGTCGGTCGGAAGATTCGCCAGATACTGCGTGTTGTTCGGCCCCGCATAGAGCCCGCGATATGGAACGCCGGCGTCGTAGAGCGTAAACGGTCCCGACACCGCGTTGAAAACATTCGTCGCGGCGAGCGTAAAATCGAGGTGTCCGAAGTTTTTGCCGATGGCGCAGTCGACGAGCGTGTAGGGCGGCTGGTGCAGCGTGTTATTTGCCCCCGCCATCGTCAGTGCGGTCGAAGCATGCCAGCCGTTGCGCGCCCACAGCAGCACGGCGGAGGCCTGCTGTTGCGGTACGCCGAGGAACTGTTGATAATCGACCAGCGTTCCTCCCGACGTCGGATTCGAAACGAACGGACCCAGCGCATACGGATAGGCCACGTTGAGCCCGTACGATAGCGTGGCGGTGAGGTTCAAGCTGGGGAACATCTGCTTGTAACGCGCTTCGGCGCCTTCGTAGACGGCGTTGCCGATATTGATCGGGATCTCGTACGCGAAGCCGGGCGGCGTCGAGCAGAAGCTGCGCGCACCGCCGCCGGGATAATAGTTTTCGATCGTGTCGCGTAAGTTCGAGCGATAGAGCGAAACGTCGAGACTCGAACGGCTCGAGAACAAGTGCGAAAATCCGAGCTCGTATTCGGTCGCGTGCTCGGGCTGCTCGGCGGGATTGCCATTGGGCGTTACGCAGTTTGAATCGAGCGGCGGCAGGTTTGGATTCGGCTCGAGCTTGCCGTTTACCACGATCGGTGGAAAGACGTAGCGTTCGATCAGCAACGGCGGACGAAAACCCGTGCCGACGGAAAAATGAACGTCGCTCGAGGCGCCGAGGTCGTCGCTGAGACCGAGCCTCCAGTTGAGGCTGTTACCGAATGTGGAATAATCCGCGTCGTAAAGCCCCGCCGAAACCCGAAAGTTTTTGCCGAGCTCTTGCGAGCCTCGCACGAAGTAGGAATTGATGCTCTGCGCGAGCGTTCCGGCGATACCCGCTCCGGACAGCGCCTCCTGGCGCGCGTAACCCCCAAACGAGAACTCTCCGCTCTCGAAACTGCGTCCCCAGGAGAGTCCTTCGTTATACCGCGTGTCCAAATGCGATACGTCGTATGGCGAAACGGCGCCGCCGCTAAAATCGACGTTGTCGTCGTCCGCATAGAAGTTGAACGCGAGGATTCCCGACCCGAGCGGTGCGCGCGAATACGCCTCGTACGCGCGAATGCTCTGCGCGAAGTTCGCGCTGCCTGGACCGACGTGATCGCCGTAGACGGGATTGGGCACTTCGTTGGGCGAGCTCGCGCTCGGCGAGAATCCGCAGGCCGGACCGGGGCCGCTAAAGACGCAGGTCGGATTGCCCGCGATTCCATTGAGCGCGCCGGACTCGTCACGCACGTCGCCCAGCGTAAAAACGCGAAATCCGACGTCGGCGCGTTCGGAGAAATTGTAATCGAGGTTTACCAAACCAAGCCGCGCGGAGATCGACGAGCCAAGGTGAAGGTGAAAGGGACAGTTCGGCGTCTTTGACTTGGTCGCCGGCCCGCAGTAGATCGGCAGGTTATTGAACGGGACGGCCCAGTCGTATTCATTCACCTGTCCCGCCTGCTGAAAATTGTCGCCGGCGAGCGCGTAGCCGAGCTTGCCGATCGTTCCGGTAGCGTTCAGCCAGCTCTGCGTCGTGCCGTACGAGCCGGCGGAGGTCGACAGGTTGAGATGATCCTGCTGCGTCGGGCGCAGCGAGACGAAGTTCACCGCGCCGCCGAACGTGTTGCTGCCCTCGAGATCCATCGGACCTAAACCCTCGGTCACATTGACGCTATTGAACGCCGGCACCGCGAACTGCGAAAGGTCGATGTCGCCGGTATTGCCGTCGTTGAGCTGCTGGCCGTCGAGCGTCACCATCGCTTCGGACGGATCCGGCCCGCGCAGGGAAACGACGTCCGGCGCCGTCGGCGCGCCGGCGTCGGGATGCTGGATGACGACCGACGGCACTTCTTGCAGCGCCGACGTTACTTGCGCATAGCCCAGCGCATCCATTTGGGCGCGCGAAACGTCGACCTCGGGAACGACGTCGCGGTTGAGCGTAAAGCCGCCGTTGACGGTAACCACGCCGATCGTGCGCAGCTTGGGCGTATCGCTGGGTTCCAGCACGACGTCGATGCGCGCGCCTTCGCCGATCACGCCGGTGTTGACGGTCAGCGGCGCGTACCCGCTCGAAACGACCGTCAGGTCGTAGCGGCCCGGTGGGATTTGTACTGAGAAGTTTCCCTTGGCATCGGTCGTCGTCGTGAGGGTCGCGGCACCCCGCAACGTCAGCTGCGCGCGAGCAATCGGCGCTCCGCTTGGGCCGTGCACGTTTCCGCTAACCAGGCAGCAGACCGCGATAAGCACCGGCAGCATTGGGCGACCAGGGTTCGCGAACGCAACGGGGCCAGGCCTTCCGGCAAGGTACGACGTACAACGCGGCGATGAATAATCGAGCCCGCAGTCTGCGCGCCTTCTTCCGTGGCCTTGCGCGCGTGCAAAAAGCATTCGTCCTCGAGATCGGGCCGCTGCGCGCAAGCGGCGTGCCGGCAATTCTAGTCGGCGTTGCAGGCGTCGTGCTTGCGAGCGGAGTGACCGCCGCGCTCGCGAAGGGAGCCACTCGGCTTCCCGAAGCACTGGGCGAAGCGCGCGGGCTGGCCGACGCGCTCAACGCGAGCCGCTCGCCTCGACTGCAATCGTGATCGAGGATGACGAGCTGACGAACCTGATCCGCGGGGAAATTCCCGACGCGCACGTCCAAGTCATCGATCGCACCGGAACGATGGACCATTTCAACGTTACGGTGCGCTCAAAGGCATTCCGGGACAAGACGCTCATCGAACAGCACCAGTTGGTTTACGGCGCGTTGCGCGACGCCTTAAAAGACGGCCGCGTCCACGCCGTCGAGCTCAAAACGATCGTTGCGGAGGAATAGACGAGAATGGATTACAAGGGCGAGATCGAGCGCGAGATCGCGGCGAACCGTATCCTGATTTACGGCAAAGGCACCAAGACGGCGCCGCGTTGCGGGTTCACGCTGGAGACCATCGAATTTTTCAATCGCTTCGGCTATCCGTTCGAAGTGATTGACGTGCTCGAGAACATGCCGAAACGCGAAGCACTCTCCGAGATGACGGAGTGGCCGACGCTTCCGAAAGTTTTTATTAACGGTAAGTTCTTCGGCGACACCGACATTCTCGGCCCGATGGCGGAGACCGGCGAATTGCAAGCAACGTTAAACGCAGCATTCGGCAAAGTCCCGCAACAAAAACAAACCATCAACCTGCGGCAGTGAGCTTCACCACCATCGTCACGGCCGAGCAGCTTCACGAACGCCTAAACGACCGCAACCTCGTCATCTTCGATTGCCGGCATTCGCTCGCCGATTTCTCGCTCGGCCGTCACCTCTACGACGAATCGCACATTCCCGGTGCCTTCTTTGCCGACGTCGAGTCGGATCTGGCGGGAACGAAAACCGGTGCGAACGGGCGCCATCCGCTTCCGGATCCCGAATCGTTCGCGAGATTCCTGCGCGCGCGCGGGGCAAACGACGACTCGCAGATCGTCGCCTACGATGGCGGCGCAGACATGTTTGCGGCGCGCTTTTGGTTTCTTTCGCGCTGGATCGGGCACGATGCCGTCGCGATACTCGACGGCGGTTTCGCCGCCTGGAACGAACGGGGGTTTCCCGTCACAGCGGCGCCGCACCGGCCCGCGCGTGAAGGCAGCTTGGCGGTGCGCCTGCATCCGGAGTATTTGGTCGACGCGCGCTACGTGCTCGACCATCTCCGTTCGCCCGACATGCAGTTGATCGACGCTCGCGCCAAGGAGCGCTTCAGCGGCGAGACGGAGCCGATCGATCGGGTAGCCGGACACATACCCGGCGCCAGGCAGCGGTGGTTCAAAGAGAACTTCCGTCCCGACGGCACGCTGAAATCATCGGAGGAACTGCGCGCCGAGTTTGAGCGCGAGGGTTTCGATCCGGCGCGCACCGTGCACCAATGCGGGTCGGGCGTGTCGGCGGCGGTGGCGCACCTTGCGATGCAGCACGCCGGGCTCGTTGGATCGCGCATCTACAACGGTTCCTGGAGCGAATGGGTCGCCGACCCTTCGCGTCCTGTCGAAACCGGCGAGTAGCTACTTCAGCGCGACGTCGAGCGTTACGTCGACCGTAGCGCCGATCGTGGGATCGAGGCGCGTGACCGTCATGCCGAAAGCGTGCCGGTCAATATGCGTCGTCGCATGATAGGTTGGATGCGCGATCGTTCCGCCGACCGAAACGTTCAACACCTCCTGCTGAGTCACGCCGTGAATCGTGAGGTCGCCCATCATCTCAAAGGCGCTCGAGCCTTTCGCGGTGACGCTGGTACTCGTAAACGTCCACGTCGGGAACTGCCGTGCGTCGAAAAAATCCGGCGACTTCAGCGAGCGATCTCGATCGGGGTCGCCCGTGACGACGGCGGCGGCGGCGAGCACCGCGTTTGCGCGGACCGGAATGAGCGAGCCCGGCGGCAGGACCACGTTTCCGCTCAGGATCGGAACTCGCCCCGTGACGTGCTCAACCCATATATGGCTCACGCTGAAAGCCGCCTTCGAATTTGCCGCGTCGATCTCACGGACTTGTCCGGGCAGAGCCGGCATCAATGCGGCAAGCACCAGGGTGACTATTGCGCTCTTCATCGCAACTCTTAGTACGCGATCGTGAACTGCGCGTTCATCGTATTAGGCGGCGAAGCCGCGAAAACGTTCTCGACGGTTATTCGCATGTTCTCGGTGGGGCCGTACCCGAGTAGCAGCACGCCGTCATGTGAAAGACCGGCCGGCGGCGTCTGCGTCCATTCGTAGCGCGCTTCGGCGAAGACGTTGCGGCTCAACTCCTGGCGGAGTTGCTCGAATCCGCCGGTCGACGTGCATCCGGTCAGACGCGGCGCCGCGCAGTTGGAATCCCATCCGTTGATGTAAACCGTTTCGCTTGAAAAACGTGACCATTGGCCGTAGGTAAAGCCGTAACCGACGCGTTCGAAGCGGTCGTCGAACGAACCGGGGATCGGCCGCGAACCGGCATAACGCCATGCGCTGAGCGTGAAAGGCCCCATAGCCTCTTGGGCGTACAGTTCAGTGTCGACGCCCGTCACCGCGAGTTCGCTTTCGCGCGTGTACCCGGGCCCGGCAAAAAGTTGAAGGTTGATTCCACGCAATGCATCGCCGATCGACACGCGCGCGCCCATCGCAGGATCGAAGAAGTTGAACGGGTTTCTGCCGACGATCTGCACGTACGGCGTGTAGGGCTGATAGGTGTCGCGAAAGGTTTCGGGATCGACCGG
>JAFAHB010000044.1 GCA_019237435.1 Vulcanimicrobiota bacterium | reverse complement strand
GGCGCCCGCGTCGACGAGAGCCTGCGCCATGCCGAATCGATCGAGCGCGCTGACCATGAGCACGCGCCGGCCACGCAGATCCATCGCGAGCTCCTCGCGCATGAATCGCACCGCCTCGCGCTCCAAGGTGTTTTTCAAGCCGCTGCCATCGACGACCGGCGTCGTCTTCGCCGCTTCGAGCAGCCGCAATCCGTCGCGCAGCGCGTAGCGATGCCGCCCTGCGTAGAGGTAGACGTCGATCCCGCCGAGCCCAATCGCGTCAACACGGCCATCGAGCTCGCGAACCTTCGCGATGGCGGCATCGAGTTTACCATCCATGCCGACGCGCGAAATGTCGAGCTCCTCGCCCATGAACGTGACGCGAGCGTTATGGTCGCGGCTGCTCGAGCCGAGCGAAACCGAAACGATGGTTTTCATCCCTCGACTCCGCTCGGGATTCCGCTTCGCTCAGTCAATAAGAAAGTTGAACGCGCCGCGGCTTCGCGTGTTGCTGCGATCTTTTCGGGTGTGATCGCCGCATCGAAGGCGCGCATTCCGGCAAGCTCAAAGCCGCAGCTCTCGGCCATTTCTTCAATCTCGACGATCCGCTCGAGCTTGATGCCCCGGCCGAGCGTGTACGGCTCGAGACGCCCTTCGAGCGCAAGGATCATCGTTTCGCTCATGCAGGCCAATGCCGTACGCGGAGGGAGGTTCAAGTCGAAGTCCGTTCCGCGCTCTCGCACGCGCTCGAAACGCGGGTTGCCGGGCACGAGCATATTCCCGCCTTCGATCACTAAGACGTCGGGACGCCGCTGCGCGACGCGGCGACTCACATCGTGCGGAAGCGAAAGCTCGCAGACCACCGCGCCGGGCAGCAAATCTTCAGCCTCGACGACGTCGTGCGTCGAAGTGGTCGCGGTCAGCACGAGCTCGGCTCCGCGCACCGCGCGCCGAGCGTCGGTCGTGTACTCGCTGTCGCATGAAATCTCGGCGGCAAACTGCCGATGAAAGTTGCGCAACCGGGTTTCGTTGCGCGCGACCAGCACGATACGAGCGACCTTCGGCGCGATCAGCCGAGCGCACGCACTTCCGATGGATCCGGTCGCGCCGATCACCACGGCGGTCGAAGCCGACGGGTCGACGCCCATCTCGTGCGCACCGCGAAAGAGGCTCGCAACGCCCGCGGCGATCGTGAGTGAGTTGCCGGTCGTCACCGGAATCGGCGAGCGCTCGTTGATGGTAATGCCCGCGTCTCCGACGACGGCGGTGAAGGCGCCCAGCCCTGCAACCTGCGCGCCCAACTCGGCGCCGATCTCGATCGCGCGTACGACTCGCCGATAGACTTCTTCACGCGGAAACTCGACGAGCTGCTGCGGCAAAAGCGGCGCCGCGACGAACCATCCTTCGGTTTCCCGTCCGTCCGGCGTGCGCACGCCGGTGACGTGAACGGCCGCATACGACGGCATCCACTCCATGATCTTGCGCAGGATTGCCTCGCCCTTGCCCTTCGCCCCCGGCTCGTAGCGCGCGATATCGTCGAACGAGAGAGGGTGGATGACGAAGCAGAAGCGATTCACTGCGACCTCGCTACACGCGATCTGAAAGCAACAGCGTGTGCGCGTCCTGCGACCGGCTCACGGTGCGAACGGGCGAGAGCTCCTGCACCGCCTTCCAGAGGTCAATCGATCGTCCGTCCTCCCGCCACAGATGCGCCGCGGGTTTCGCGCGATAGCCGATCGTCGAAACGGGCTGATTGCGCTGCCGTTCTTGGTCCCACAACAAGATAGTCTCGTACGAGTCGTCGATCGAATCACGCGCCCAGGTATCGTCGGGTTCGAACGCCGGGTCTTCGGTCGCGCGGCATACGACGCCCAAATAGCCCGACTCGAAGCCTTGCGTAAAGCGAACGGAATCGTCCGAGCCGTATGGATGGTACAGGCAATCGATCGGAAGCAACTTGAAGTACCGCAGCAGATAATCGAAGAGCGGAATCGAGGGATACCAGAACGTCGTGGCTTCCCTCTGGAGCTTTCCACGATCGTTGAACTCCATGGCATAATCGAACCGGTTCACGACGTTCGTCGAGGCGATCATCAGGCCGTTCTTCTTCAGCAGCGGCCGGAGCCCGGCGAGCGCGTGCATCGGCGAGTACACGTGATAGAGCACGCCGGAAAGATTGATTAGGTCGAAGCCGCCGCGGACCTTGGAGCTCAAGTCGTACAACGACCCAATTTGCAAGAACTTAAAGTCGACGCCGTAGAGTTTACGGACGGCCTGCATCTTTTGATAGTTATACAGGTGAGGGTTCGTAGCGACGACGTTGCGCGCGCCTTGACGGCACATCAGGACCGGCATCAACCCTTCGACGCTGCCGATGTCGAGCGCGTCGCAACCGCTTAGGTCGCTGTTGCGCAGCAGCATGCGCGGCAGCAACGGAAAGTCCGGCGCGAAGGACGAGGACGTCGAGACTCCGGGAGCCAGTTCGAAGCTGTAATACCACCACTGGTTGTAGAGCGGCGATTGCTTGACGCTTTCGGGCGTACGCGGCAAGCGTTGCATCGTGCCGCGGGCCCCGAACCAGAGCAGCAGCAGGCGGCTAAAAACCGAGCCGCGCTCGAAGAGCCTCCGCCTGACGAACCGCTTGAAGAACGGCGCGTTGGCGATTCGTTCGTACTTCATCTGGGGAACCTCTCTCCCTCCGCTTGGCGTTTCAGTGCGGCCAGCATCATCTCGCTGTTCTCGCGTACCTTTCTTTCGAGCGTCGGGCCGATAAGCTCCGCGAGCGTCGGCACGCCAAAATCGTAGTCGACCCCGAGCACGACGTGCGTAACCCCGTCGCGGTGCTCGAAGGTCCAGGCGCCTTCGAACTTGTCGAGATCGCCCTCGAGCAGCTTGTAATCGATGCGCAGCGCCGCGTCGTCGAACCGGTCCTCTTCGGTCCATTCGATCGGCGCTTCTTCAACCAGAGTCTTCCAGCGCGAGATCGCGCCGGTCTCGTTTCGCTCCAATACTTTCACGGTTTCCACGTCGGGCATGAATTCGGGAAACCGCTCCTGGTCTTTTGCCAGCTCGTAGACACGGCGCGCGGGAGCATCGATAACGATCTTGCTTTCGACATACGGCATTTCGAAACGATTACAACGTGCCGAGTTTTTCAAACGCGGTCGCCACGCCGGCTCGCAGCGCGGCCAGCGCGCGATCCACCTCCCGGGCGGTAACGACCAGCGGCGGCTCCAAGCGAATGACGCGCTGAGCGTTGAGCGTCCACGCCGCGGTCACGCCCGCTTTGAGCATCTCCGGAATGATCCAGCCGCCGTACCCTTCGTTCGTCAGCTCGACGCCGACCAACAGCCCCAGTCCGCGCGCTTGGCGCACGACGGCGGGATACTCCGCCGCAACCGCTCGAGCGCCGGTTAGCAGTTGCTCGCCGCGAACGCGCGCGGCCTCGGCGAGACCCTCTTCTTCCAGCACGTTCATCGCGGTTAGCGCCGCCGTGCATGCCAGCTCGTTGCCGCCGAACGTGGACGTGTGCAGGAGCGGCGCCTTACCGAACGCACGATTCCACCAATGCGGTCGCGCGATGAATGCGCCGACCGGCATGATGCCCCCCGAGAGACCTTTCGCCAGCGTCATCACATCAGGAACCACCGCGTCGCGGTCGCAAGCGAAGCGGTACCCGCAACGCCCCAGTCCGGTCTGAATCTCGTCGGCAATGAACAGCGCGCCGGTGCGGTCGCAGATTGCGCGAACGTCGCGCAGATAGCCTGCGGGAGGCACGTGCACGCCGCCTTCGCCCTGCACCGGTTCGACGACGAAGGCCGCAGCATCGCGTAGCGCGTCTTCTAACGTATCGGTCGTGCCGTAGGGGACGCAGACCGAATCGGCGAGCAGCGGCCGAAACGGCGTTTGAAACGTTTCGCGCCCGCTCACCGAAAGCGCGCCGAGCGTCTTGCCGTGAAAGGCATCCTCGGTGCCGACGATCTTCGCTCGTCCCGTAGCCGCGCGCGCGAGCTTAATCGCTCCTTCGATCGCCTCGGTCCCGCTGTTGCACCAAAACGATACGCGCAAATCGCCGGGTGCGAGCTCCGCGAGCCTGCGCGCCGCGCGTCCCAGCAGCACGTTGAACATCGTCTTGCCGGAAAGGGCAATCCGATCGAGCTGGTCGCGCACGGCGGCAACCGCGCGCGGATGCATGTAGCCCAGGGTGAAGACGCCGTAACCGCCCGCGAAATCTAAATAAGCCTTGCCGTTATGATCCCAGATGGTGCAGCCTCGCGCGCGCACTTCGACGGGCGAACCCGAAAGCTTCATTACCCGCGCGAGCGACGGATTGACGAACTCTTTATAGTTCTCGTAAACTTCCGCAGCGAGTTCTTGCGGCGTCGCCGCGCCGTAAAGTTCCGCGCGCTCTTCGATCATCGCCCGAGCCTTGAGCCGACTTGGTCGACCGCGCTAAAGTCAAGCTTCTTAGTCATGGCTGCGCTCGAATTTCGAACTACGGAAAACGGGGCTGAAAACAAACAGCCTCGTTTCTTTTTCACGCCGCAACCGCCGGCGCTTCGAGGCTCGCGATCGTTTCTTCGATGACGCCGAGCGCTTCGGCGGCACTATCGATGCGCATGATTCGCTCGCGGAGCACCGCCGCTCCCGGTATGCCCTTGAGATAGAGCGCGAGGTGTTTGCGCATTTGCGGCACCGCCCGGGCTTCGCCGAGTTCGTCCACCATCGTTCGATAATGCACGACCGCAAAGCGCAGCCGCTGCGCCGCCGGCGGCGTCGGGCGCGCGGGACGGCCCTCCATCAGATCGCGAATTTGCGCGATGAGCCAGGGATTGCCCAGCGTGGCACGTCCGAGCATGATTGCGTCGGCGCCGCTCTCGCGCATGCGGCGCATTGCCACGTGCGCGTCGTCCAGGTCGCCGTTGCCGATCACGGGGATGTCGATCGCGCGCTTGAGGCGCGCGATGTGTTCCCAATCGGCGTCGCCTTTATAGAACTGGCGCGCGGTTCGAGCGTGCAGCGTCACCGCCGCAACGCCGGCGTTCTGCGCCCGTCGCGCGACGTCGATATACACGAGCGTCTCCTCACTCCAGCCCAAACGCATCTTCATCGTGACCGGACAATCCACGGCCGCCACGACGGCGCGCATAATTGCTTCGCAGCGGTCGGGATCGCGCAGGCATGCCGAGCCGCCGTTCGTCTTGGTAACCTTGGGCGCGGGACAGCCGAAGTTGATATCGACGATGTCGGCGCCGCATTCGCGCACAACCCGTGCGGCATGTGCCATCGTCTGCGGATCGTCGCCCCAGAGCTGGGTCGAAACCGGCTTTTCCAGGCCGTGCTGATCGATCATCTCCATCGTCCGGCGGCTTCCATATTTGAGCGCGTTCGACGAAACGAACTCGGTGACGGTAAGCCCAAGGCCAAACGGACGATAGAGCGCGCGCATCGTGCGATTGGTCACGCCGGACATCGGCGCCAGCACGAGCGGCGGCCAAACCTCGAGCGAGCCAATCTTTAACGGAGCGGAGCGCATACGGTCAGAGAGTCTAGCATCCGAGTCACCCTTCGACAAGCCGGGATTGAGACCGTCGGTGGAAGAGCTCGAGTCCCACCAGGCTCAAGTGCGGATCTACGGCACCGACGACGGGCGTTTGCTTGGCTACGACCTCGGCGAGGCCGCCCGTCGCGACGACCTTCGCGTCAACTCCCATTTCGGCGCGCATTCGGCGGACGATCGCTTCCATTTGACCGGCAAAGCCGAAGACGATGCCGCTACGCAGCGCGTCGTTCGTGTTGCGTCCGATTACGCGGTCCGGCGCCTCGAGCGCAACTTGCGGGAGCTTCGCGGTGCGTCCGATCAGCGCTTCGATCGAAATCGCGACGCCGGGAGCGATTGCGACGCCGAGATACGCGCCCTCCTCAGAGATCGCGATGAAGACGGTCGCGGTCCCGAAGCTGACGACGATCAGCGGCGCGCCAAAACGTTCGCGGCCGCCGATCGCCGCCGCGACAAGATCGGCACCGACCTCCGACGGGTTATCGGTGGCGACTTCCATCAGGCGCTGCGTCTGCGGCTGCAAAAAATTCGGCGTGGCGCCGAAGAAACGCTTGCAAGCGCTGTCGAGCACTAAGTCGAGTTGCGGGACGACGCTCGCAACGGCAACCGCGTCGATCCGATCCACCGCGATATTGCTGGTCGCAAAGAGCTGCGTAAAAAAGACGCCATATTCGTCGGGCGTGCGCCGCAGCTCGGTCGTAACGCGCCACGTTTGTTCGAGCGTTCCGTTCGAAAAACAACCGAGCTTTGTTTCGGTGTTTCCGACGTCGATGGCTAGGAGCATGCCGAACTCCCACTCTCCATGAGCTGGCCGATCGCATCGAGCAGTCGCACCGCGAGCGCATCTTTGGCCGCGGTGCCGAGTTCGCGCCGTCCCTGCGCGCCCCAAAGCAAGACGAGCGAGTTTTCACCGGTTCCGAATCCGCGCTCGTCGCGAACGTCGTTGACGGCGATGGCGTCGAGATGCTTGCGCGCAAGCTTCTCGCGCGCGCGCTCTTCGTGGCGATCCGTTTCGGCGGCGAACCCGACCAAGAACGTCGAGCCTTTGCGCTCGCCGAGCTCCGCGAGCACGTCCGGATTCGGGGAAAGCTCGACTGCCAGCGCCTTGCCGCTCTTGTGCAATTTCGAATCGGAGCGCTGCGCCGGACGCCAATCGGAAACGGCTGCGCTTGCGATGACGAGATCGGCACCGGCGGCTCGCGCGAGCGCGGCGTCGCGCAGCTCGGCCGCCGTGCTGAATCGCACGACATCCACGCCGGCGGGCGAGTCCAGCAGCGTCGGACCGAGCAAGAGCGTCACACCGGCGCCACGCAGAGCGGCTTCCCGGGCCAGTGCGATAGCGGTCGCACCGGTTGACGCATTGCTCAAGAATCGGGCCGGGTCGAATGGCTCGCGCGTCGGTCCCCCGGTGATTACGACTCGTTTCCCGTGCAGCGAGCTGCGGCGCTCGAGCGCGCGCGCGAGCGCATCGAGAATGCGATCTTCCGCGGCGAGCCGCCCCACGCCGAGCTCGCGTTCGGCGAGAAACCCCCGTTCGGGATCGACCAGCTCGTATCCACGCGTACCCAACGTCGCGAGATTGGCCCGCGTCGCCGGATCGTCGTACATCGCGTCGTTCATCGCGGGAGCCACTATGCGCGGAATGCGCGCGGCCAATAGCGCCGTCGTGAGCAAATCGTCGGCGATTCCCGCGGCGAGCTTCGCGATGACATTTGCCGTTGCGGGCGCGACCAACGCGACGTCGGCCTCGCGAACCAGTCGAATATGAGGGATGCGCTCGGGCGCATCCCAAAGCGATGCGTAGACCGGACGTGCCGTCAGCGACGAAAACGTCAGCGGCGTGATGAATCGCTCGGCTTCGGCCGTCATGACGACGTCCACGATCGCACCCCGCTGCACCAGCGCGCTGGTGAGCGCCGCCGCCTTGTACGCGGCGATCCCGCCGCACACACCGAGAAAAATGCGAGACCCGCGCAACGCGTCACTCATCACGTAATCCACAGGTTGTCGATCAGGCGCACCGCGCCGAAACGCGCGGCGCCGATGATAAAAGCCGGAGGACGCAGCGTTTCGATCGGCTCGAAGCTTGCGGCATCGACGACGTCGAGGTAATCGAGCTTCGCCGTGGAGCTCAATGCTGCGCTGCCGGCCTCAATCGCCGCGTTCTTGGTGCCGCCGCGCTCGAGTGCCTCGCGTGTCGCCAGCAGCGCGCGATAGAGCGTCGGCGCTCGCGCGCGCTGCGCCGAATCGAGATACGCGTTCCGGCTCGACATTGCCAAACCGTCGCGCTCACGCACCGTCGGCACGATCTCCGTTTCGACGTCAAAGTCGAGATCGCCGATCATCTTGCGCAGCACGATCGCCTGCTGCGCGTCCTTTTGCCCCAAGAAGAGCACGTCGGGACGCACGATGTTGAGCAACTTGGCAATGACCGTTGCGACGCCGCGGAAATGGCCCGGACGCAGCGCTCCCTCGAACCCCGCGGCGGCCGATCCGACGTCGACGTGCGCCGTGAAGCCCGGCGGATACATGGCCGCGGCGTCGGGTGCGAAGAGGGCGTCGGCGCCCGCCGCGGCGAGCTTTTCGCAATCGCGTTGCGGATCGCGTGGATAGGTCGTGAAATCTTCGTGGGGGCCAAACTGCAGCGGATTGACGAAGATCGACGCGCAGACGCCGGCGCAGCGCGTCCGAGCGCGGCGCACGAGCTCCAGATGACCGTCGTGAAGCGCTCCCATCGTCGGAACGAAGCCGAGCGGGCGAGGCAACGCGGCGAAGAGCGCGCGCGCCCGCGCAACCGTGGTGGTCAGCTCCACAACAAGGTGCCTTACGCCCGCGTCACCCGCAAAATTGTGCGGCCGACCACAAACGGCACCCCGACCGGCAGCGGCATTTCCCCGACGACGGGCCGGCCGCCGAGCCGAGTTCCATTTCGGCTGCGCAAGTCGACCAATCGAAGCGATCCGGCGTCAATTTGCAGCTTGGCATGACGCCGCGAAACGTACCGGTCGAGCGCCAGACAGGCCTCGGCAAGCCCATCGTCCCGCCCAATCGTAATCTCTCGCTCGAAGGGCCAGGTCTTGCCGTCGAGCGGGCCGCTGAGCACTTCGAGCAGGTACATGGCCGCCAGCCCTTCTCTAGCCGCGCCCGCAGCTTCCTGGCGACCGGTGTGGCACGGACGGTCGCTAAGCAATCGGCTGCGACGAACCGATTACTATGGAGAGCCATGAAAGACCGAATCGACGAGCTCCTCGATCTCATCGAGGTCGAGCCCGAGCAACTGCGCGCCGCCGAAATGCTCAACGCGCAAGCGGTTCTCGGAACGCTCGTCGGCAAGACGATCGCGGCGGCCGGCGTTGAAGAAACGCGCGTCGCCGTCACGGCATCGGACGGCTGCCGCTACTTTTTCTACGGTTTCCTCGGGATCGAGCGCCCGAACTAAGACTCGGCGGCGCAGGCCCGCGCCGCGAAGAGCGCCCCGAGATACGCGTGAGCCGCGCTGACGCCGCCTTGGACGTACACTTCGTACGGCGAGCGCAGCGGCGCGTCGCATGATAGCTCGATGGTGGCGCCGCCGACGAACGCCCCCGACGACATGACGACCGGCTCGGCGTATCCGGGTACTGGGCCGGGTTCCGGACGAAAGCGCGCATTGATCGGCATCGCGTCCTGCAATCCAGCGGCGAAACGCTGCAACAAGCCCGCGGAGCCGAGCCGAATCGCTTGCACGATGTCGGTGCGCCGCGCGCCCGGCGCGGGATCGACCGTATAACCGAGCTCGGCGAAGAGCGCCGCAAAGAAATCGAGACCGCGCAATGATTGCTCGACGATCAGCGGAGCGAGAAAGAGTCCCTGGACGAACGCGCGGCCCATCCCCAGCGTCGGCCCGAGCGCGTCGCGCAACCCCGGCGCATAGACCCGCGCGGCGACGCGCTCGATGAGATCGGCGCGCCCCGCGACGTACGCGCCGGCAGGCGCGAGCGAGCCGCCGAGATTCTTGATAAGCGAGCCCATCGCGAGATCGGCGCCGACGTGCGACGGCTCGCGCTCCTCGACGAGCTCGCCGTAACAGTTATCGACCAGCACGTCGGCCTGCGGCGCAATGCTTTTGACGAGGGCAATGGCGCCCTCGCACTCCGCAATCGTTAGCGAGCGCCGCGGCGCGTAACCGCGCGATCGCTGAATGAAGACGGTCGCATCTCCCAGCTCGCGAAGCGTCGCGCCAATCGCCGGCAGGTCGAATGCGCCGTCAGGCGCAAGCGCGACCTCGCGATACACAATGCCTTCATTCACCAAGCAATGCGGCGCGTCGCAAATCGCGTTTCGCAGCGTATCGTAGGGAGATCCGGAGATCGAAAGCAGCGTACGCCCTCGCGCCGTGCAGGCCGCAATAGCCGCTACGATCGCGTGCGTACCGCTGACGAGGGCGAGCCGAGCGAGCGCGCGCGGCGCGCCGAGCACGTGCGCGAGCAGCGATTCATAACGCTCGCGGGCGGCGTCGTCGTAACCGTAGCCCGTCGTTCCCGCGAGGTCGCTCTCGCGCAAGCCCTCGACGAGAAACGCCTGCAGCACATTGAGCTGGACGACGCGCTGCGGCTCGTACGAGATTCCCGCGGTGCGACGGTACGCCGCGAGCGCAGCTTCGCGAACTCGACCCTCGATTGCGAACCGCGCGCACAGTTGTTCAATCATCGAGCGTCCCTCGACTCCGCTCGGGATGACGCTGCTTGGGGTGACGCTGCTTGGGGTGACGCTGCCTGGGGTAACGCGGCGAGATAGCGTTCGTATGCGCGCACGAACGGATACCAAATTGCGGTCGCCAACGCGATGTTGAATGCCACGAGCGCGAGCGCTCGCAGATCTTGCGTCGCGAGATACGTCGAAACGACGGTCGGAACCGAGGACGGCACGTAAAACGCCGCCCGCGCGACGAGTCCGCCGGCGACGGCGATATACGTTACGGTCGCAAGCACGAGCGGAGCGCCGACGAACGGCAGCACGAAGTGCGGATTGAAGACGACCGGCGCCGCGAAAAGCAGCGGCTCGTTGAAGTTGAAGATCGCAGGCAAGATCGTCGCGCGGCCGACACGGCGCAGTCGCGGCACCCGCGAGATCGCAAGCAGCGCGGCCAGCGGCAGCGTTGCGCCGGCACCGCCCGGAAAGACAAAGAGAAAGAGCGAGACCACGACGATGTACGGCAGCGGCGCGTGCGTCGCAAAGGCATGCGTGTTCTGCATCTGCATCGTGAGATAGACGGGGGTCACGATTGCGGCGAGCATCGCGGGTCCGTGCACGCCGGCGGTCCAGAGCAGCGTTTCGATCGCGACGATTACCATCAAAGCAACGTACGTGTCACCCAAACGCGCGATCGGTTGCAGTGCGGCCGCAATCGCGGCCGGCAGCGAAACGTGTAACGACTCGAGCGCAGCGAACGTCGCAATCGCCATTGCCGCGCCGGCGTACTCTGCAACGGGCCCTTTCGCTACCCGGCGCATTGCCGCAATCCATGTCGCGCAGAGCGCGCACGCAAGGATCGCGATGAAGAGCCCGGATGCTCCGAAAAAGCGCAGATACGCGACGAGGTCCGGTCCGAGCGGCCGCGGCATCGCGAGTGCGAATCCACCGACGCTCCCGAGCAGAAGCGGGGCTCGACCGTAGCCGGTCGCGGCCGCCAGACGTATGGGGAGCACGATGACCAGCGCCATCGCCATGACGCCGAATGCAGGCAGCAGCGCGGCGGCCAGTCGCAGTCCGAGCGGGGTCGCATGCGGTGCGCCCGCACGCAGCTGCACGATTAAAATAGCGACGAACGCCGCGGCTAGCCCAATGAAGCTCCAAGGCAGAGCCTCGCGCACGGCGACGATGAACGGCACCTCGCCGGCGCGGCGCATGACGGCCGCGATGCGGGATTCGGCGGCGAAAAGAGCGGCCGGAGTTTCCTTAGAGGCGGCGGACGACGGCCTCGACGCGGCCGACGATCTCGACATCGCTCGCGTAGATTGGCTCCATCGCCCGATTCTCCGGCTGGAGCCGAATGCGCCCGGCTTCGCGGTAGAAGCGCTTGACGGTCGCTTCTCCGTCGATCATCGCGACCACGATCTCGCCGGTTTCAGCGGTGCGTTGAGGACGCACCAGTATCAGATCGCCGTCGAGAATGGCCGCATCGACCATCGAGTCGCCCGCGACCCGCAGCATGAACGCGCCGGATCCGCGCGGCACGAACTGCGGCGAAAGAACGAACTCGCCCTCGACGTCCTCCTGCGCCGTGATCGGCACGCCGGCGGCGACCCGGCCCAAGACCGGTACGACGACGACCTCGGGCGCCGCCGGGAAACCCTCCGAGCGCAGAGCGCGCGGTTTGGTGGGATCGCGCGATATCAAGCCCCGCCGCTCGAGGGCCTTCAGATGCGCGTGTATAGTCGATGATGAGGAGAGGCCGACGCGCTCGCCGATCTCGCGTACCGAGGGCGGGTAACCGTGTTCGGTCGTAAAGGCTCGGATCACGTCGAGAATGCGCCGCTGCCGCTCCGTGGCCGGTTTCTCCATTGTCTCTTTGCGCATGGTCCTCCAGACCAGAATGCCATGGGTATGGCACTCTGGGCGGATATAACGCTATCATAAATCTCCCAATAAGGCAAACATACGTTCGGAACGCCTTGACACCCGCGGGGCGGCGCATGCTAAAATATAGGGGACGAACAGGCGTTTGGCACTACATATAGGAGCGAGAAAGCGGGTATAGGAGTGGCAGATGATCGTTAGACGCAAGAGGTTGACCCTGATGCCTGCCATCGCGCTGACGGCGCTGGCGCTGATTGTCGCGCTGCCGATGCTTTCGAGCATGCGACTCTACGCGGCCACCGCGCAAAGCTACGTTACGGTAACGGTTCGTCCCGGCGATACGCTCTGGTCGATCGCATCAACGCATGCCGGCCCGAGCAGCGACGTCCAGGAGGTCGTCGACCGTATCAGCAGCGCCAACCACCTTCAAGGCGGTTCGCTTCAGCCGGGCGAGCGACTCAGAATACCGGAGTAACGACCCTCGTCGCGGCTAGCGGCGGCGCGATACCAGGACGATGCTATGGCCTGCGTGCTCGTCGAGGAACGCAAGGCCGTCCATCATCCATGAATCGAGGCCGCCGCTCGAATGTGCGGCGACCTCGCGGACCACGTGTAACCGGTCCCTGAGCCACGCGAGCTCGCTGCGGGTCGTCGTCGGAAAGATCGCGACCTCGCAATCCTCGCACTGATAGCCGTATTGCGCTATGTCTTGGCCGTCGTGTCGGTCAGAAGCTGCAGCGTCGTTTGATAGATCGTCCGCTGCGATCCCTTGATTCCGGCGTCGCTGTATTGCTGGGCGTATTCGTCTATCGACGTTGGCACCAAACGGGTGTAGTCGTAGCCGATCTTCGTCTGCACGTCGGTTTCCAAGTGACCGGCACCGGTTTCCTTGATCGTGCGCGTTTCGCCGATTTGCATCGCGCCGTTGTTGTTGCTGTCGATCGTATAGTCCGCAGAGACGTGATCGTTGTTCACGTCCTGCACGATCTTCCAGTGCTTGCTTGCATCGAGCTGACTTGGATCGACGAAGTTACCCGCGAGAAAACGCAACAGCGTATATTCCTCGGTGTAGACCGTCTTATTCGGGTCGCAGATCACGTTCGTGTTGCCGTACACGACGCATTCGGCCGGCGGCGCCCTTCGGATGTTCTCGCCTTGCTCGCTGATCAGCACTACGAGCCCGCCGTCAGGCTGCTTCTTGACGATCTCGACCGTCATGGTGCCCTTATCGTTCAAAGACCCGGCGTAGTGCGAGATTCCCGTTTGGTTTGACGACGGTGCATTACCCATGGTCGACGAGTCGGGCGCGCCGTATCCTTGCGCGGGATTCGCCGAGTCGCGAGCCGTGATGTTTTGGTTGGCGCTGTACGAAAAATGGTAGACGAGCGTCCCGAGCGGCGCGTCCGCTCGCGCGATCGCGGTCAGCGCGCAGAGCGACGCAATCAACGTCGTGCCGAGAAATTCAAAGGCCTTCATTTTGAAAACAAACCTCGACTCATTACTTTCCACATTGCGTGCGGACGGCGGAGATCGTCTTGCCGGCGACGTCCTCTCGTTTCTGCGTCTCCACCCGAAGCCATTGCAGGCCGTCCATGATATGCGAAAGGGGATTGTATCCGACCGCCAAGCCGGGGATTTGCGTAACGTCCAGCGCGTAGGGGTTGGGAGGCAGGCCGGGAGTGTTGGGATCCTGCCATTGGTTCGGCTCTTGCTGGATCGGCTTGGTGGAGCTGTCGGTGCCTTGGATCGCAGCGAGATACTCCTCTCCGGCGTGCTGGATCTCGCCGAGCTGCATCGTCTGGACGAAGCCGTTGATCAAGTCGAGCGAAGCGCTCTGGTAGGCAATCGTCTCCATGAGCTGCTGCTTGACCTGCGCGAGCGTTGCGTCGTCGGTTGCATTGCCGGTCGGCTCGAGCAGCTTCCCATCGGTAAGCAGCGTTTCGGCCGCGATGATGTTCCGCGCGATCGGCGTGACCAGATAAGACATTTGCTGAAGCGCCATGCTGGTCTCGGGCGTCTGATTGTACATCGAATCGCCGGCCGCCGGCGCTCCGTTCGCGTTCGCTACGTCGCTTGCCAGCGTTCCGCGCGCGTACCGCTTGAAGAGCGGCGGGCTCTTCGCGATCGTTTGGTCGTTCTGCAGAATCATCGCGACGGCCGGACGGACGCGCTCGTGAAGACGCGCGCACGCCGCCGACGTTACGACGTGATAGATCTCCGGCGGCGGCGTCCCCGCCGGCGAAGTCGTTGCGCCGCGCGAGAGCGTGGGAAGTAGGCCGGCGCACGCCAACACGCACGCAAGCGGCAGAACGAATCTCCGCATGAACCCTAGACGTTCTCCCGCCGGTACGACCCGCCTGCCCCAACGAAGAAGCGGGACCCCGCTTGGGGTCCCGCTCTGCGCATCGACGTTAGCGCGAGGAACGAATCGCTAGAGTCGCACCTGCGCGTTGACGAAGACGTTGATCGGCGGCGGAGCGCCTCCGATCCCGCCATTGATGTTAGCCGTCGGATAGTAGCTCTGGGTGTAGAGCGGGTGCACCTTGTTTGCAGCGTAGTCGTAGATCGAGGTGCCGTTGTAGAAGTTTGACGGATAGATCGTGCTGTTGAGCGCACCGCCCGCAGGGGTGTATCCGCAAACCGACGCTCCCGGCGGATTCGCAGCCGTCCACGGCTCAGCCGATCCCCAGAAGCACGCGTGGAACAGGTTCGCTCCGAGGACCGTCAACCTGATGCGAGGGCTTACGTCGTACGTTATTTGCAAGTTCCCGACGAACAGGCTGGGATTCTGGTAGTTGTCGAATGCGAAGGTTCCCGTCTGCGGATTGGGGACGTACAGGTAGCCTTCGGGACCGTAACCCAGTGCGACCGTCGTGAGATAGTTGCACTGTAATGGGTTGGTCTTCGGCGATACCTTGGTTATCCCGGTAGCGACGGAGTTAGCGACGCAAGCGCGTGGATCGTAGCCGTTGTCGTCCATCGGGGTTCCGTAGAATCCGCCGCTATTGAAGACGAAGCTCGGCGTGATCGCCAGCTTATCGTGCCGCCAGTTCAATACGATCGACGACACTTCCGGCGAGATGTAGCTCGTCAGGAATCCGTAGAGGTTGGGGGCAACGGCCGTTGAGTACGGGTGATACCAGCCACCCAGATTCAGCAGCCCCTGCTCCGGATCGTTGTAGTACGGATTCGCGATCGGATAGCACGACACGGGCGTCGGCGACGTTGCGCACGTCACCGGTGCGGCTCCGCACGGAACGCCGATGCCGGGGCTTCCCAGCGTTTGGATCTGATAGCACTTGGATCCGCCGCCCGCGTGCGTCAGCGCGTTGTACTGCGAGATGGCTTCGTTCATGGCAATCAGCTCGTTGGGGATGATGCCTCCGGTGGCGGTCGACACGTTCTGGAACATGACCTTCGAGTCGGTGTACGTGAACGTGAAGAGACCCGAGAAACCGTTGCGGCTGAAGTCGCCCTTATTGAACTGGAACTCGACGCCCTGGTTGCGGTTGACGCCGACCGGGACTTGCGTCACGAAACCGGCACCGATGAACGTCTGCTGCTGCCAGTTCGAGACCCACGTATAGAACGGCGTGAGCTTGAAGCTCATGTCGGTTCCGCGCAGGTGCTGCTCCCACGAGAGGTCATACTGACCCGACGAGATTCCGGGAATCGGATGGAACGGGGAGTAGAACCCGAGGTTCATCGTGTTGTTCCATACCGACCGGTCGTCGCCCGAAAGGCTAAGGTATTGAACCGAAGCCGAGATCGGCGGCTGCGTGAAGCGGCCCGCCGAGGCGCGGAAGACCGTGTCGGGGCTGGCCGTGTAGGTTGCCGAGAACCGCGGCGACCAGTAGTTCAGCGTGTACGAGCTGGGCGAGGTTGCCGAGAAGTTGGGCGCGTGAACGCCGTCCTGCACCGTACCGTTGGGATGAACCCAGCCGGTGTGCGGTCCGCTCGGAGCGAGGGCCGTTGCGGCCGCGTTACAATCGCCGTTCACGTACTGTGCCGAGGCCGGCGGCGGAACGCCCGGCGGCAACGGTTGCACGAGCACCTGGTTCGTAGCCGCATAGACGCACGTGTAGTTCGAGGTCATGTTGGCATAGAACGCATCCGCCACCGTCAGCGAATCGGGCAGGTCGTAAGTGTAGTTGTCGTACCGGATCGCCGCATTGATGAGCCACTTGTCGCTCGGTCTGAACTGGTCCTGAAGCGACGCATTCGTGAAACGGGGGCGAACCGTGTTGTACGACCCGGTCGCGTTTCCGCTCCAAAGCGAATCCCACGTCGCGCCCTTCATGGCTGCGGGCGTACCCGCGCCCGCGAAGTTGGTCGGCCCGACCAGAGCATTGCTCGTCCACGTCGGACCGAGGAAGCTCTTCGAAGCCACGTCATAATAGCCGCTGCTCAGGCACGGAACCGAATAGCCGAACGGCATTGACGGGTTATTGCCCTCGTTGCCGTAGCACGTGAAGCCCGCGCCGGTCTTGGTCATGTATCCGATCGGCGAGCAGCCCGCTCCGCTCAAGCACGACGCGTACGCAGACGTGTTGTTGAAGCGGATCACTCCCGCCGTGGTGTAGTTGCCGTCGACGCTGAGCAAGTTCTGGTCGTTGATCTGATCTTGGAACTCCAGCGCGCCGCCGGAGGTGTGGGTGATGAGCTGATACTGCGCCGACGGCGCCGATGGCACCGATTCGTCGGTCGCGCCGAAGATCGGGCTGCCTTGCAGCCAGTCGGAGTAGAACGTATACCCGTAGGCGCGGAGATACGCGGACTGGCTCAGCGCGTACGTATACTGCAGCTTCGTGATGCCGGTATCGTTCTGATTGACGTCGAGGTTATTGTTGTTGGGATCGATTGGCCCATTGAACGCGTGCGGCGGTGCGCCGGGCGCGAAGTAGGGCGTCGGTGAGACCTTCAGCCCCTTGCTGTTCGCAATGGGCGTGCCGAACGGCACGTTGTACGTCACCGCATCGGCATAGCCGACGTACGTCGGGCCGCAGCCGGCGGTATAGGTGCCGCCCGACGGGCTGGCCGCGCCGCAGGTGAAGTACG
>JAFAHB010000078.1 GCA_019237435.1 Vulcanimicrobiota bacterium | reverse complement strand
AGGTCCGCTCTGGAATCGCATCATGCTTCATCTCTACGAGCGCAACGCCGAGCCGCCGCCCTTCCCAAAACCGCACGGATTCATTCGCACGACGATCTGTGCGACCACGGGACATGCGCCGCCGAGCAAGCGCTGTCCGGGAATCGTCCAAGAGTGGATTTTACCGCGCGATCTGCGCGCGATCGGCCGCTTGGACCCGGAGCCCTCGCTGCACATCGTCTTTCCGCACGAGGGCGACGTCTTCGTCCGCGACGCTACCGCAGGCGCGCTTGCGTCGCAAGAACAGGAGGTCGCACTTCGCGCCGACGACGAGAGGCGCCGCGTGCACTGGAATGTCGGAGGCGCCGCGATTGGGGTCGATGCGAACGGAACCGCGTTTTGGCCGCTGCAACTAGGGACCTGGCGCATCACTGCAAGCGATGGTCTGCACCGGCAGACGATTACGATTCACGTCGTGCCGCCGCCGCACCGATTTCGGCCCGGTTTTACCTTTGGTTCCAGCTCTCAGTAGAAAAACTGCTGCAGCTGGTTGATCTGCGGCCCGACCGCCCAACCCATGCGCTTGCTCGGATTGATGGCGACGCCGCCGACGCCGATCGGCATAGTGAAGCCCGTGATCGACTCGACGAGATCGCCTTTCTCATCGTAAACCACGATCGCACTGCCCTGGCTCCCGCTGCAATAGATCGGTGCGCTAACCAGGAAAAGGCCGTTGACGGAATCGTTGGTGACTCCCCATCCGCTGTTGTACTGTGACGAAGAGCCGGTGCAGGGCAGCTGCGTCGCCGTGCCCGTCTCTTGCGCGAGATCGTAAAACTCGACTTGAGCGTTGAGCTCCGTCGTCGTCGCGGCAACGCCTGTCGCCGAGTCGACGGCCAAGCCGTTGACGAACCCCGCGCCAAATGGACCGTTGTTCAAACCGTTCCATTGCGTCTGCTTGCCGGTCTGTAGATCGACGAGGACGTTGATCGGCGCTGCGCCTCCGACTCGTCCGCCATCCGGCGACGTCGCGATGACCGCCTGACCGGTGGTCGAGTCCTGCGCGACCTGGGGCTGGTCGCCGAGCGAAAACGCACTTGGGTCGAGCGCAAAGACTTTGCCAAAGGTATTTTTTGCGACATTGGACGCAAAGAGTATCGGCATGTCCTGATTTTTTAGCTCGATTGCGAAGATTGCGGTCGTGCTCGTGCTTTGATTCGGGCCCGCCGCCTCGACCTGAACGTCCTTGACGGGCGGCGTCCACGTGCCGGTGAACGTCTTCGCCGTAACCGGGTTCATGACGTCGTAAAAACGCTTCGCGTAGATCGAGTGCTTCGGCGTCACGTAACGGGTGATGAGGCCCACGTCTCCCGCGACGATGCCGTCGGCGCTAAATGAGATGCGGCCGGACGGCCGTCTCGGGAATGACTTTGTGATGCGTCCGGTATCCTGATCGAAGGTCTCAACGTCCGACGCCGTCGCGAGGACACCGTCCTTCCCGCTTTGGTCGATGTCGTAACCGAAGACCTGGCCGCTTTTGCTGGTGAGCACTTTGCCGAGTCCGACCGAATGACGCTGAAGCGAGCCGTCATGCGCGATTGCCGAACTTGGAAGCGGCGGCGCCGTAGCGCCGCCGCAGCCGCCAAGGACGAGTGCAACGATCAGGAGGCCGAAGCGCCTCACCGCTCGAGCACCTGTAAGTTGTTGTCGTTGTCGTCGTTGAAGTAGAGCTTCGTGTCGTTTGCGTTGCTTCCGGTCGCGACCATTCCAAAGATGGCTCCCGGGGCACCCTTGTCGACGTTGCGTGTTGCAAGAACCTTACCGCTCGGCGAGAGCTCGACCATGATGTTTTGGCCGCTGGGATTGCTTGTGTTCCCAACGACGAGATTGCCGTTGGCGAGAAGCGCCGAGCTGATCGGCCCATCGAGCGGCTTGCCCGCATAAAGCAGTTTAGCGTCCGAAGCGTCGGGGCCCGAGAAGCTCTTGCCGTCGCTGCTGACGAAGACGCCGTCGCGCCGGATCGAGCTCACGTTCGAGAAGACGACGACGGTATTGTTCGTGCCGTCCACGATGTAGAGCTTGTCACCGTCGGGATTATATGCAAGACCCGACGGCGCGAAGATGCTGCCCGGCTGACCGTGGTTGACCGCGAAGCCCCGCGCGATCACGTTATACTCAAACTTCGAACCGAGCTTGATGCGGACGATCGTTCCACGACCGGCATTGCTTTCGTAAAACGCCGGATTTCCAGATGTCGGTTGCGCGAAGATCTGGCCGAAGGGATGATCGAACTTCTTGCCCGAGATGTTGCCTTCCAGCTTGCCCGAAGCCGAAATGATCGGATTGTCGTCGGCGGTGAACGCCGCGGCCCAGATGTCATCGCCGGAACTGAGGGCCAGCGCATCGCACCCGACCAGGGTCTTGCTGGAGGAAACGAGCGTGGGCGATGAACCCGGTTTGGGATGCAGCGCGACGATCGTATAGCCCGTTCCCTGAACGTTCTGCTTATCGTTGAAGTTACAGACGACTAAGTCGCCCTTAGTAAAATCGCCCACCGTCGAGGGCGCAACCGTTAATCCGTACGGGTTGAGCTGACCGTGTTTCGGGTCGATCGTCGATCCGATAACCACCTGTTTCTTGAGCATCTTAAGAATCGAATACTCTTTTGCGGGCGCAACCTGGCGAAGAGCGGATGAGCCCGAACCGGTCTGCGACGGCAGCGTGCTGCCGTCGAGATGCGCACAGCCGGCAGCGGCCATGATGGCCGCCGCGGCCGCGGCGTAACGCGTTGCCTGGGAGAAAATCATCGTGTCACCTCCGAGCTGATTGAGGCCTCCCACGCTAAGGGCGGCGTATGAAAAAACTCTGAAATGCCCTCGCCACGCCGCGGCAAGCCGAGCGAGCGACGATTGCGGCGATGCAAAGAGACGCCGCCGCGACCGCGCGCCGCCTTTTCTCGTTCGATCGCCGGCGCCCTGCAGAAGACGAGGTCGTCGAGACGCTCTTGCTATTTGGCCGTGGAGCCTTGACATACGCGCTGCGCAGCAGGATACGGGTCATGCTGCTGCGGCCCAAAGAGCGCTACCGCGAAGCCTCTCGGGCGCTGGCCCGGCTGGGCATCGACGTCGACGCCTGGCCCGCGCCGCCGGCCGGCCTTTTCGTCGTCGAAGAGCGCGCGCTTTACTTGCGCTCGCGCAGCCCGATGACGGTGGCGCACGAGTTCGGCCACGCGCTCGACTGTGCCCTAGGCGGCGGCGTTTATCGAAGCGGCATCGATCCGCAAGTGCGCGCGCTCTTTGCGAATGCGACGAGTTTCGTTACGCCTTACGCCGCGACCGGCGTCGACGAATACTTCGCCGAGTCGCTGCGAGCCTACGTCGAAGCCAACGACCCCGCGTCACCGTGGCCGCGGGCGACGCGCGCACGTTTGCGCCATGGCGATCCCGGAATGCACGAGTTCGTCGAGCTCCTTTTCGAGCGCGAATTCGGCGAGCGTCTCGAACCGGCAGCCGTGGCGTCGATCTAGCCGCAAACTCAAGCGGTTCTTACTTCACGGATTGAACGTCCGCGACGCTGACACCGGGAGCATGATTTTTCCACGCGCTTCGGATGTAGGTTATCACCGATGCAAGTTGCTCGTCCGAGAGCAGGCCCTTCCAGCGCGGCATAATTCCGCTGTAAGCCTGGCTGCTGACGACGACGCGCCCCTCGAGTCCGTTCTTCACGATCGTGATGACCGCAACCGGATTTCCCGTAACCGTCGGATTGCCGTCGAGCGGCGGGAACGCGCCGGGAACGCCCTGACCGTTCGCCTGATGACAGCTCGAGCAGTTCGCGCTGTAAACGCCGCCGCCGTCGCTGGCGGATGCGGGATTCTTTTCCGCAGCGGCCGACGCGGCAGCTCCCGCCGAACTATTAGACCCCTTTGCGCACGCCGCCACTGCGACAAGCAGCAGAATAGATAATGCAAGCCTCACGTGCTGCTCCTAACGAACCTCGGTCGCGCGCTCATCGCCCAAACCAGCGCAACGAGCACAAAGTTGGCTACCAAAGAGCTCCCGCCGTAAGAGATAAAAGGCAGCGTGATGCCCGTGAGTGGGAGCAGCCCGATGACGCCGCTCACGATGATAACGACTTGAAAACCAAGCGTCGCGCCAAGTCCGGCCGCCAGAAGCTTCGTGTACAGATCGGGCTGTTCGAGACCGGTCGCGAAAATACGCCGCACCAGATCGAGAAAGATCGCCAAGATGACGACTGCTCCGATCAGACCGAACTCTTCGGCAATGGCCGCGTAAACGTAATCCGTTGCAACGTCGGGGATGATTCCGGGATGACCCAGGCGATACCCGCTACCGACTAATCCACCGGCCGCCAGCGAGTAGTACGCCTGCGACGATTGGTAGCCCGCACCGAGCGGATCCGAAAACGGATTGCGCCAGACCGCAATGCGAGTCTGCACGTATGGATAATGGTGCACCGCCCAGTAGGCCCCCAGGACAAA
>JAFAHB010000012.1 GCA_019237435.1 Vulcanimicrobiota bacterium | reverse complement strand
TCTATTTTCGCAGTCTTGCGGGTCAGCCGCAGACCGAGTTTGCTTGGGAGGGGCCCATCGTGCCTTTCGAGCGCCGCGCGCGCACGCCGACGATCGTTCCGTATGTCACCCAGTTCGAAAACGCCGCCGAAATAACGGCGACCCTGGGCCAGCTGCTTCACACGACCGGCGGAGTCATGCCGCACCAATGATAATTAGGACCCGGTCGCCAAGCTCCGCGCGTTATGGATCTGGGCTACTACCGCTATCCGTCGATAGCAGGCGACCGCATTCTGTACGTTTGCGAAGACGATCTCTGGAGCGCCCCTGCCGATGGCGGCGCCGGCACACGACTGACCGTAAGCTTCGGAGCGTGTTCGTTCCCGCGTTTCTCGCCTGATGGCGCATGGATCGCGTTCGTTTCGACGGATGAGGGCAATCCCGAGCTGTACGTTATGCCGGCCTATGGCGGCGAGCCCAAGCGGCTTACCTTCCTGGGTGCGACGATCGTTTCGACGATCGGATGGAGCGAGGAGGGCACCGGCATCTACTTCGTCGCCAATCCGACGACGTGGTATGAAGGCGAAACGCGTCCGTTCGCAATCTCGCGCACCGGCGGCACACCGCACAAGCTCAACCTCGGCCACGTGCGCTCGCTCGCGTTCGGACCGCAAAACCGCCTCGCAATCGGGCGAAACGCCGCCGACCCGGCGCGCTGGAAACGCTACCGTGGCGGCACTGCGGGTGAGATCTGGCTCGACGCAGGCGGCACCGGCACCTTCGAGCGCCTTCCGCTTCCAAACGGCAATCCGTGCTGGCCGATGTGGATCGGCGATCGCATCTACTTCGTGGCAGATCATGAAGGCATCGGCAATATTTACTCGTGTTCGCTCGCCGGCGCCGACATCGTGCGCCACACGAACGAAAGCGAGTACTACGTTCGCTTTCCTTCGACCGACGGCAAGCGCATCGTCTACACGGCGGGCGGAGAGATTGGCTGTTTTGACGTCGCGGCCGGCCGAGTGCATCGGATCGAAGTGGCAACGCACTCTCCGATGCCGCAAACGGCCCGGCGATTCGAACACGCTTCGGAATCGCTCGAGCACTTCGTCCCAAATCCCGACGGTACGCAGATCGCTTTCGATTCGCGCGGGCAGGAGTTTACGATGCCGCTCTTTGAAGGAGCTGCCATCCGTCACGGCGGCGGCAGTCGGGCACGTACGCGACTCACGCAGTGGCTGCACGACGGCGAGCACCTAGTTTCGGTCACCGACGCGGGAGGCTACGAGCAAATCGCCGTCCGGCCCGCTGATGCGTCGGTCGAGGCGCGGCTCGTTACGGACGGCGACATCGGACGCGTCACCGACATGGTCTGCTCGCCGACGAGCAACGTCGTTGCATTTGCAAATCACCGGCACGATCTCTGCCTGCTCGACCTCAACGACGGCAACGTCCGGGTGGTCGATACGTGCCCGTCGCATCGGATTGCGGACCTTGCGTTCTCTCCCGATGGACGGTACGTCGCGTACGTTTGGTGGCCGACGTACGGTACGTCGATCATTCGCATCGTGAAAGTGCGCTCCGGCAAGGTCCACGACGTCACCACGCCACTGCGCTTCGACAAGTCGCCGGCGTGGGACCCCGAAGGCAAGTATCTCTATTTCATTTCAACTCGCGACTTTAATCCGGTCTACGACGCCCTCCAATTCGACCTCAGCTTTCCGCAGGCGAGCCGGCCGTTTGTCGTGACTCTGCGCAAGGACGTTGCTTCGCCGTTCGTTCCGAAGCCAAAACCGATCCATTACGATCATCACCACGACCACGACCGCTGGAACAACAAGCCGTTCAAGCCCACGGATATCGATATCGATTTCGATGAAATCACCGGACGCGTGCTGGGCTTTCCGGTCGAGGAGGGCGAGTACGAACAGATCGTAGCGGTACGCGAGCGGGTGCTTTTCACGCGCTTTCCGGTCAAGGGCATCAAGCCCGCTCGCCGCGAGGAGATGGAAGACGACGAGCGCGGAACGCTCTTGGCGTACGACTTCGACCAGCAACGCATCGCGACGATTGCATCGGAATGCGACGAGATCGAGCTTGGGCGGGACGGCCGCACGCTGATCTATCGCTCCAAAGACCGTTTGCGCGCAATTGACGCGCTCAACGACCTGCCCGAAGAAGGCGACGAACAGAAACCGCCGAGCGAGCCGGGGCGCAAGAGCGGCTGGATCGACGTGGACCGCGCAAACGTCGAGATCGTTCCGCGGGACGAGTGGGCGCAGATGTATCGCGAAGCGTGGCGCTTGCAGGCCGAGCATTTTTGGGTCGAGGACATGAGCGACATCGATTGGGATCGCGTTTACGACCGGTATGCCGTGCTGCTGCCGCGGGTGCGTACGCGCGGCGAGCTCTCCGATCTCATCTGGGAGATGCAGGGCGAGCTCGGAACGTCGCATGCGTACGAATCGGGCGGCGACTATCGCGAGCCGCCGCAGTATCAGCGCGGGTTCCTCGGCGCCGACTTGCGCTGGGACGACGAGCGCGAAGGCTATTGCATCGAGCGGATTTACCGCGGAGACTCGTGGAACCGCGAGCACGACTCGCCGCTCGCCGAGCCGGGCCTCAACGTCAGCGAAGGCGATTGCATCGTCGCGATCGGCGGCAAGCGGCTTTCGCACGACGTCACCCCGGATCAACTGCTCGTCAACGCGTCCGGCAAGAACATCTCGGTGACGTTGCGCGAGAAGAAAGGCCACGAGCGGACCGTCCTCGTGAAGGCGCTGGCGAGCGAAGGCGCGTTGCGGTACCGCGCCTGGGTTGAAGAGAAGCGCCGCTTCGTGCACGAGCGCACCGGCGAGCGCGTCGGATATCTGCACATCCCCGACATGGGGCCATGGGGGTTCTCGGAGTTTCATCGTGGATATTTGAGCGAGTTCGATCGTAAGGGTCTGATCGTGGACGTACGCTACAATCGCGG
>JAFAHB010000193.1 GCA_019237435.1 Vulcanimicrobiota bacterium | reverse complement strand
GGCCGTTCCCAACGTCGATCAGACATTCGTTGACGAGGTCTATAAGCGGGTAAAGAGCGGAGCGATAAGCTTCGATCAGCAATCCAATACCGGGCTGCTCTCGAGCTTGATGACGCTTGGTCCGCTTGCAATCACGGTGCTGCTGCTCTTCTTCATTCTGCGTCAAGCGCAAAGCGGAGGGAGCCAAGCTCTCTCCTTTGGGCGCTCGCGCGCGAAGATGCTTTCGGAGAATCGTCCGAAGGTCACGTTCGCCGACGTCGCCGGCGTCGACGAGGCTAAAGAAGAGCTTGCCGAGATCGTGGACTTCTTGAAATATCCCAAGAAGTATCAATCGCTAGGTGCGCGCATCCCCAAAGGCGTGCTCCTCTTGGGCCCGCCGGGAACCGGCAAGACCTTGCTGGCACGGGCGATTGCAGGTGAGGCGGGCGTTCCGTTCCTTTCGATCTCCGGCTCCGATTTCGTCGAGATGTTCGTCGGCGTTGGCGCTTCGCGAGTGCGCGATCTCTTCGATCAAGCGAAGAAGTCGGCGCCGTGCATCGTCTTCATCGATGAAATCGACGCGGTCGGCCGCCAACGCGGCGCCGGTTTGGGCGGCGGTCACGACGAACGCGAACAAACCCTCAATCAGCTGCTCGTCGAGATGGATGGCTTCGACCAGAACACCGGAGTCATCTTGATCGCCGCAACCAATCGCTCCGACGTGCTCGATCCGGCGTTGCTGCGCCCCGGACGCTTCGACCGGCAGATCGTCGTGGGCCGTGCCGACTTCAAAGGCCGAGAGAAGATTCTCGAGGTGCACGCCCGCAACAAGCCGCTGGGCAAGGAAGTCTCCTTGGAAACTCTTGCGAAGCGGACGCCCGGATTCTCGGGAGCCGATCTCGAGAACTTGCTCAACGAGGCCGCATTGCTTGCCGCGCGCAAGAACAAGAACTTCATCGAGATGATCGACTGCGACGAAGCGATCGATCGCGTAATGGTCGGGCCCGAGCGCAAGTCGCTCGTCATGTCCCAAAAGGAAAAAGAGGTTACGGCTTATCACGAGTCCGGCCACGCGATCATCGGCGGCATGCTGGAAAAAGCCGATCCGGTCCACAAGGTAACGATCATTCCCCGCGGGATGGCGATGGGCATCACGTGGTCGCTGCCCGAGGACGACCGGCACAGCCAAACTCGCGAGGAGCTCTTGGCATCCATCACTATGGCGATGGGCGGCCGGCTCGCCGAAGAGATCAAGTTCGGAGACGTAACGACGGGCGCAAGCAACGATTTCGAAAAGGCGACCGAGCTCGCGCGCCGCATGGTGACGCAGTACGGCATGAGCGAACTCGGACCGATCCAGTTCGGTCGCGGCGCGCATCAGGTCTTTCTGGGTCGAGACTTTGGTGAAGAGCGCAACTATTCGGAGGAAGTCGCGAGTAAAATCGACGCCGAGGTTCGCAAGATCATCGAATCGTGCTACCAAAACGGCCGGCAGCTTCTCGAGGAAAACTGGGGAAAAGTAGATCGCATGGTCGCGTCGTTGCTCGAGTACGAAACCGTCGAAGCCGAAGAGGTCCACGCCATTCTCGCGGGTCGTCCATACGACCGTACGAAAGGCGTTGAGGCCGGTTCGGCCGACGTCACGCCCGAGCGTCCGGTCGCGGAAGAGCCCAAACGCGCTGAAAAGCCGTCGCGCTTTCCGCCGAAGATATCGCCGGAACCCGCATGATCGGACGGCCGGCGGCTGCGATTGCGATGCTCTGCATCGCATCGCTTCTTATCGCTCTACCGGCCGTTGCGGCGATGCCGCAGCAACTGGGCTCCTTGCCGCGGGGCGGCTCGTACGTTCTCGATCCCGATCCGACGGTGGATTCCGCCGCTATCGGTCTTTGGTTTCGCGCTCCCGGCGCGGGCTACGACGACGCGACCCCCGGCATTTCCGATTTAGCCGCCACGGCTGCCGCGGTGTCGCCGCTCGCGAGCGGCAAGTCCCTCTACACGCTGGTGCACAGCCTCGGGGGCGAGCTCAGCATCGAAGTCTATCCCGACATCGTCGGCATCGGCGCGCTCGTGCCCGCACCCTCGGCGCGCCGCATCGTCGCTGCGATGACCGCCGCGTACTTTTCGCCGTCGATCGACGACGCGGCCGTCAAGACCGCCCGCGCGAACGCTGCGGTGCTCGGCGTGCAGCAGCGTTATGAAGCCGATACGATGCTGCACGATTTGCTCTTCAAGCAGATTTTTGCCCGTGGACCGGCACATTATCCGGCATTACCGTCGTCGGTGACGGCGCTTACCAGCATTACGACCCAGCAGATCGGCGACTTTGCAAAACGCGCGTTTCGCGCCGATAACGCCGTCCTGACGCTCGCGGGGAACGTCGATGCGTCGAGCATCAACGCCGTTACGGACGGCGGCGGCGGCGGAGCGATGGATGCGCCGCACGATTCTCCGATCGTTGCAGCGCCGGCGTCGGCGACGGCAACGGGCGCAATCGACGGCGTCGGCCTTGCTTGGATCGGACCGCCGATCTCCGATGAGAAGGCGGCGACCGCGCTTGATTTCGTCGCGGATTATCTCTTTCGCGATCAAACGGGCGTCGTGACGAAGGCCCTCGACCGTTTGCAAAGCGACGCTCTCGTCATCGGGCAGTTCATCACCTTGCACGACCCGGGCATTATGGTGGTCACGATCGGGGGAGACCACGAGAAGCAAGTCGAGCAACGCGTGCTTGCGGCGGAGAGCGCGCTGCAGCAGCCGATGGATCGGCAGACTTTCGAAGCCGCGCGCGAAGCATTTCTCTACCACGTCGCGGCCGATACGCAAACGCCGCAGGAACGCGCGGATAACTTAGGCTGGTATTCCGCCGAGGGTAACCTGGGTTACGCGCCCGGAGTTTCAAACGGATCGTACGAACGCAACGCTCGCCAGCTCGATCCGCAGTACGTTGCAGACGTCGTTCGCCGGTATCTCGCAAAGCCCGTCATCGTGGACTTGACCGCGTCGGCGCCGCAAAAGGAGAATCAGCAGTGAAGTTGACCGCGGTTTGCCTGACCGCGCTGCTCGCGATTTCGGAACCATGCGCGGCGCTTGCCGCTGCGGCCGTTCCTCCGCCAAGCGTCGAGAACTCCGGTGGGACGACGATCGTGCGTCAGGACGATAACGCGGCATCGCTCGTAGGCGTCGCATTCGTCGTTCGAGCCGGTCTCGATCGCGAGACGATGAAGCAAAACGGGTTGGCAGCGCTGGTTGCGCAAACGATCCTGCGCACTCCGGTCGGAACGCCCGCGGTGCCGTTGGAAGACGCGATCGCCGCG
>JAFAHB010000028.1 GCA_019237435.1 Vulcanimicrobiota bacterium | reverse complement strand
CGGAGTCGAGAGAGGCGCAGCGTCACCCCGAGCGGAGTCGAGGGGCGCAGCGTCACCCCGAGCGGAGTCGAGGGGCGCAGCGTCACCCCGAGCGGAGTCCAGGGGCGCAGCGTCACCCCGAGCGGAGTCGAGGGGCGCTTAAGGCGCTTTTCGATGGTGGATCGCAAAGCGGTTCCCCTCAGGATCGCTAGCGAAGCTCACCCAGCACGAAGGCATCTCACTTACCTCCGTCGGTTGCGCGCCTGCGTCGACCAGGCGTTGACGCATCGCGTGAATGTCGTCGACCTCAAATACGGCCCCGGTCGAGCTGCCCGGAGTAATACCTAGCTCCTCGCCCGTTCCGTCGAGGGCGAAGGTAGTGCCGCCGACGTCGAACTCGATCCAACTCTCGTTGAACCACTCGCCGGGCTTCAATCCGAGGACCTCGCCGTAAAATCGCCGCGCCCGCGAAACGTCGCGCACGTAATACGCCATATACGAAAGCTCTTTAATCATTCAATTCACCAAGCCACAAGCTATTCGCACCGGTGCAAAGTCAGTCATCCCGACCGGTGGCGTCACCCCGAGCGGAGTCGAGGGGCGCAGCGTCACCCCGAGCGGAGTCGAGGGGCGGTGTCAGGCTGAGCGTGCCGAAGGGTGACCGCATGCCGGCATATGTCATCGTCAACGTCCACACCGACCATCCGCAAGAGTACGAGCGCTACAAAGAAATGGCACAGGAAACGATCGCGCAATACGGCGGCCGTTATATCGTGCGCGGCGGCCCGTTCGAAGTGCTCGAAGGTTCGTGGAAGCCGACGCGAATCGTCGTCGTCGAATTCCCATCGTATGAAAAAGCCCACGAGTGGTGGCGCTCGGCCGAGTACGCTCCGGCAAAAGCGTTGCGCCAGCGGCTGAGCACCACCGATCTGCTCATTATCGACGGCCACCCAACGCTGTCATCCTGAGCGAGGGCGCGCAGCGCCGAAGTCGAAGGACCGCGTCACCCCGAGCGGAGTCGAGGGGAGCGTCGCGAACGCAAGCGCTCGTATGAAACGCTGGTTCGCTTTGTTCTGCGTTTTGCTATCCGTCGCCGTGCCGGCGAGCGCGGCTCAATCTGATGCTGCACTGCGTGCCGCACTGCAGCGCGATCTCAACCAGTATTTAGCCGCGCGCGCAACGCCCGAGCATATCTCCGCAATCTCACTCAGTATCAGCCTGCACGGCGCGAGTCAGAACATCAGCCTTACGGCGGGCACGACGAAATACGGCGGCGCAGGCGTCCCCGTTACGCCCACCGAGCTCTGGCAGATCGGAAGCAACACCAAGGCCTTCACGGCTGCAATAATCCTGCAACTGGAGGCCGAAGGCAAACTGACGATCGATCAGACCCTCGGCCGTTGGCTGCCGCAGTATCCGGCCTGGAAGAACGTAACGATTCGACGGCTGCTCGACATGACGAGCGGAATCCCCGGCTACGATTTGAGCGCGCAGATGCTGAAGGACTACGCCAAGAATCCGAAGCGAAACTTTACCGCCGCCGAGTTGATCGCGTACGCGTATCCCGGCAATCCGGGTGCGCTTGCGCCGACAACCGGCTACAGCTATTCGAATACCGGCTATCTGCTGGCGCAGCTCGTCATCGAGCGCGCGACGCACGACAGTTACGCCGCCGAGCTCGAACGCCGCTTCTTCCACTCGGACATCGGCTTGACGTCGACGTACTATTCCGGCACGCAGTATCCGCCCGACATCCTCGATCGCACGGTCTCGGGATATTTCTTCAACCACGACGCCGATAATGCCGGGCTTGCGCCGCTGCTTGGGCACGATGTGCGCGACGACAGCGTTTCCTGGATGCAAGCCGCCGGCGGCATCGTATCGACGCCGCAAGACGTCACACGCTGGGCGCGTGCGCTGTATACGGGTCCGGTGCTCGCGCCGAAGCAGCGCGCGGAGCTGTTCACGCTGGTGTCCATCAAAACCGGCAAGCCGGTCAAATCGACGAGCGGAAGTGACCCCCAAGGCTTCGGCCTCGGTGTCGCACAAGTAACGACGCCGCAAACCGGAACCATCTGGTTCTATGAGGGCATGACGCTCGGCTATCGGTTAGTGCACCTGTATTTCCCGCGCCAAGATGCCGTGATTGCGTTTGGCTTGAACAGTCAGCCCGACTCAAAGCAGAACGAATCGCGCAAACTCGGAATCGCATTTTACGAAACGCTCCACAAAACCGGCCGGCTCTAAGCGCGTCGTACGGCAGCACGTTCCGCCGGCGTATCCTCCGCTGGAACTCAAGATAGGCGATCGCGTGCAACTGGGACCCGCCGACACGAAGTGGCCGGCGTTTCACTGGTGCACGTGCGAGCGCGGCGCCGCCTGGGTTCCGGACGAATGCCTAGAGCCGGGAGACTGACCCCAACGCGAATCCGGCTTCGCGCGTCGCAAGGCCGAGCGCACGCAACTCGTCGGGCGCGTACGCCGTGCCGTCGCGCTTTGGACCGGCGATAAGAAAACCCGCGATGCCGGTCGCGGCCGCCATTGCGAACGCAACGCTGCCGTCGCTCACGGCGTGCGGCGCCAGCGAGGTCGGAATGCGTTCGTCACCAAGCGCGATGCGCTGCGTGGTTGGCGGATCGCCGCGTGCATACGCCAGACGATACCGATTTGCGTCGCGCCGGTAGAGCGCGGCGAAGAACGGCGCCACGTTCTGCATCACGACGTCGACGAGCGCAGGGGCAACGTGGGCTGCGTCCAGCGTTGCCGCATTTTCGCCGAACGCGCGAAGGGCTTGCACGTGCTGTTCACGATGGTGAAAGATCGCATTGCGCACGCGCGGGCCCGCTTCATCGTAGACCTTCGTCAGCGTGAGGAAGGCAACGAACGCCGTTACCAGATGCGCGCCGATGCGTACGGCGGGACCGTGCTGCGCGAGCACGGGCAGCCGTTCGACCGATTCGCCCACCCACGGCACGAAAAAATGCTCCCCAAGAAACGCGAGAATCGTGAGCGCCGCGCCCGCGGCCGCCGCCGCAACCGCCGCGCTGACGTAAAATTCGACGTCGACCAATCGCCGCGTCAGCGCTCCGTAGGCGAGCCCCGCTGCGGTGAGCACGTTTCCGAGCGCGTCAATATCCCGCGCTGCGGCGACGTCGTGCCCACCAAAAATGATCGTTAACGCATGTGCCGACGTTGTAAGCGCGAGCGGCGCGAAGCTCGCGACGACGAGCAGCGCGCGTGCGCGCGTGGATTCGGTCGCCCGTCGCAGCACGGCGATCGCACAGGCTTCGATGGCGACGCACGCGGCGAGCATCCCAAGCCATCGCAAGCGCTCGAGCCACGGCGCGATCGCCAGAAACGCCGGTTCGTCGAGCATGTGTCCGCCGATGCTGCCGAAACCCAGCGCGACGTTGGCGAAACCGGCCGCGATCGTCGCGCCGATCGCTACGGCGAAATACGTCGCGGTTCTTTTAAAGCGTGGACTCGGATGCGCTGCAGCCGCGTACCGAACTAGCTGCGCCATGCCGAACCCGATCGCGGCGTGAGCGAGCGCCGCCGAAAACCAGAACAGCGGGCCGGGCGGCGTGTACTGCCAGAAGACGTCGAGCGCGAGCCCGCACAGACCCCAAAAGAGCAACGCGTCCGACTTGCTGAGCGCCGGCTTTCGCGCGATGAGAAATGCAATGCATACTAAGACGGCGCGGCTCAGCGCAAGGACGCGGAAGTAGATATCGTAAGGTTGGCCGGCCTGGTATGGCGTGCCGCCGATGGAGTCTTTAACGGCATAGACCGCCGCAACGAGCAACGCGGCAGCCATCGCAACGCGATGGATACGCGCGCCTGCGGTGCTACCGAGAAATTTGCGTAAGGGACGAATAGATGTGACGCAACTCGTCCGGCGACAAGCTGCCGCTGAAGATCAATATCGCGCGGGAGTTGCCCAATCGCTGCAGCGACACGTAGTCCGACGCGTAGAACCACTGTTGGGCGCCGTTGCTGAAGTTATACGGGCTCATTTTCGTCGACCCGATCCAGTGCGAGTCGGCGGTGAAGGGCCGGCGATACGACGAATAGTCTGGGTCCGCGTCGCCGAATTCCCCGTCCGCGACGTTAATCGTAAAGTAACGGCCGTCGCCGGACTTGTATTTCAACGTATAGGTGTTCGCCGAGTTTAGACGCTTATTGCCTTTTGAAGCCTCGATATGCACTAGCTGAAAACCGGGCGGAACGTATGAGGGCACGACGATCGGCAACGGCTGTGAGCGCAGCTCAGCGATCTGCTGCGAGCTCAAGCCACCCGTGTCGGCCCAAGCCGCACTCGCCGATAGCGTGAACAGCGCCGCGAACGCGAGGACAACGCCAACAAACGCATGACGTATCCGCATGCCGAGATTTTTCGCTGCGGTGTCATCTTGGGCCTGTCCGTGTCATCCTGAGCGGAGGCGCGAAGCGCCGGAGTCGAAGGACGCAATCAGCGCCGCATACCTGCGGCTGGAGTCCGTGGGTTGGCGCTTGAGCTCGGGATCGGTGTCGAGATCGATGTGATAGAGCCCGAAGTCGCTGCCGTCATCGAACGGCAATCCCCACTCGCGATTCGAGGTGATACTCCAGCAAATGTAGGTTTCGACCGGGGCGCCTTGCTCGATTGCCATACGCACTTGATTGACGTGCTCCGTCAAGTAATCCGGGCGCCCAACGTTCGCAGCTTTGACGACACAACCATTCTCGACGACGACGATCGACTTGCCGGGAAACTCTTGCGCGGCTTCGAGCAGAATCATGCGCAGCGCGTCCGGCCAAACCGGCGCGTTGGAGTAATGAAAGTCCGACGCCGCGCTTAAGCGATGAAGATCCCGCGGCCAGAACGAAGGCACGCCCCAGTAGTAATCGAGCCCGACATAATCGAGTGCGCCGACGCATTCGCGCGGACACAAAAACTCCGGCAGCTTTCCCGCCAGCCCGAGATTCCACCAATTCGTGCCGAGCAGCGTCGTAAAGATCGCGAGGCCTTTGCGCAGCGTAAAAAGTCCGTGCAGAAATGAGGAGCGCGTTGCGCCCAGCCGCTGTTCGCCTTCGACCGGAACGAACTCGACGCGCTCCGGATCGCCGAATATCAGCTGCGCAACACGCCGCGCAATCTCGGGCTCCAGCCCTTCGTATCTAACGGTGTCACCCCGACGCTCCGTGTCATCCTGAGCTTGTCGAAGGGCGAGGGGCGCCGTCGTCATTACCAACCCCGCGCGACCAATCCGCCGCGTCGCACGCATCGTCGCGAGCACTGCCGCTGTTTGCGTGCCATCCAATGTGTCATCCTGAGCGAAGGCTCCTGAGCGAGCGTAGCGAGTCGAGGGAGCCGCAGTCGAAGGACCTGCACGCACGTCAACACAGAGCCCCTGCACGCCCGGATGAATCCCGACGACCAACTTCCCGCGCTTGCGGATGCGTGCCACCGAGCGATCCAAGTCCGGCACGTCGCGCGCATCGTCGGCCCGAGCCTCATCCTCGCGCCCGATGTGCGCGATCGTCTTGCGATTGTCGGCGTTGGGAATCTCGGGATGTTCGCTGCGAAGCTGCCGAATTGCGCGGTCGACGATATTGAGCAGCGTGCGGCTGCCCAATGCCATCGCAACGGCAAAATATTGCTCGCGCCCCGGCAGCTGCGTCAACGCAATCGCGGCGCTCGCATACTGCCGGAGCATAACGTCGTTGTCAAAAACCGCATCCACTTCGCCGCGATGCAACGCCTCCACCGCATCCTGCATCGACTTGCGGTTAACGATTGTCGCAGCCGGAAACCAGCCGCCCACGATGCTGGCCGGCAACGTATCCGCAACGACCGCCACGCGCCCGCGCCAATCCTCGACGCTCGACGGCAGCGTAAACGAGCTCGCGTGCAGCGCCGAAAGATGCGCGCAATAATAGGGCTCGGAGAAAAACGCGTGCTCTTGGCGTTCCATGGTCATCGTGAGCTGCGCGATGGTAAAATCAACGCGGCCGCCTTCGTTGATCCAGGACTGCGCGATGCGCGTCGCCTGCCGCTTCGCATCCTCCGGCGATTTCAAATGCGTCGCGTTGCGGTCGATGATGCGTTGCAACCAGCGCGGCAAACCCAACACGAGCGGATTCGTGCCGACGCGCGCATTCGGCCGAATGGCTCGAATCGCCGCCCGCGCCCTCGAGTGCGCGCGGAAGAGATTCGGAATCAGTGTCAGCACGTCGTCCATCTGCTCGTCGCCCGTTGCGTACGGCGGCTGCCCCGGCGGCATCGCGTAGGTGCGCATCCAAAAGCCCTTGATCCAGCCGTAGACGAGTTGATCGGGCTCGTTGAGCGTAACGTAATCGTCGATCAAATCGCCGAGCCGCTGCGCAATTTCCGTTGCAAATCGCACGACGCGATCCGGAAAACCCGCATCGAGCGGCCCCGCGCCGCCCCCGGCGGCCTGCACGTGGAGCGGCCAAGTGTTGTGCACGAGCGTAACCACTGTCGACATCCCGGCGTCGCGCATCGCTTGCAAAACGTCGCGATAGTGCGCGAACGCCTCGTCGCTCCACGCGCCGGGTTCGGGCTCGAGCCGCGCCCACGATAGCGAAAGCCGAAAGACCGTGCAGCCTAGGCCACGCGCAAGCTCGAAATCTTCGCGATAGCGATTCCAAAAATCCGTGGCACTGCCCCGCGCGACGATCCCGCGTATGCGTTCCCAAACGTCGCGAATATCGTCGTGGCCTTCGTAGGCCTCGCATTGATGGTCCGCCGTCGCGACGCCGAAGCGAAGAGTGCGCGCCACCTGCGCGAGATGCGCGTTGGCGGCAAAGCATCCCTCTTCGCTTGCTGGGAGTTGGTCATTGTGGTAGACTAGGTCATATGAAGGACCAAGTCTTTAATATCGCCGAAGCGAAAGCGCATTTGTCGCGCTTGATCGAGCGCGTGGAAAACGGCGAGCGCATAACGATCGCGCGGAACAATCGACCGGTCGCTATTGTATCGCCGGCAAAAGCTTCTCCTGAAGACGTTCTAGCACGCTTGCGCGCCGTCAGGGAGACGATCCGCGAGCGAAACCGCGGGCAGTCGGTACGCCGGCGAGGCGAAACGTGGCGCGACTTTATTGAAGCGGGTCGGCGAATCTAAGTTCGGAGACGTTCGATGGCTATCGTTCTCGACGCGTCAACGGCATTGGCCGCGGTCTTGCCGGACGAGGAATCTGCTTTTTGCGAGTCTGCGGTCGCGACCGGCCTAAAGGAAGGAATCGTTGCACCGGCGCTATGGGCGTACGAGGTGCAAAACGGTTTGCTCATAGCATTGCGTCGAAAACGGCTCGACGCTGAGAGCCTCGCGCAAGCCTTAGAAGCTTTACGCAGCTTCGCTCCCGATCTCAAAGCGTCTGAGGGAATTAGCACGGAACTGCGTATCGCGCAGGAGCACGGCGTGACGGCGTATGATGCAGCCTATCTGGCTGTCGCGAGAGCGATCGGCGGCAAGTTGGCAACGAGCGACCATAAGCTGCGCGCCGCGGCGACTTCAGCCGGCGTGAGGCTTTTCAGCGTCGCGCGTTCCACTCGCGTATCGCGCGGCCGCCGTGCGTGAGCCGCCGCAGCCAGGGAGTTGGCTGGTTCGCTCGTAACTCGCCCTCATGAAAAGAGCGCTCATCGCTATTCTTAGCGTGCTTCTCCTCGCTGCAACGTCGAGCGGTGTGCCCACGGAGGTCGATCGGACGATCGCGCAGGTTTTGGCAAAACCCCTTTACGCGCACAGTTTCTTCGGCCTCTACGTCGCCGACGAGAAGACCGGAGAAACGCTCATCGACCGCAGCGCAGCGGCGATGTTCGACACCGGCTCGATCATGAAAGTCTACTCAACGGCGGCTGCGCTGAAAGTGTATGGTCCCGATTATCGCTTCCGCACGCCGGTCTATCGCACCGGAAGCATGAGCGGTGGCGTGCTCGACGGCAATCTCGTACTGGTTGCGTCGGGCGATTTCAGCTTCGGCTTGCGCGATCAGCCCGACGGTACGCTCACTTTCAACAGTTTCCCGGAGCTCGACCACAACTATGCCGATACGGGATTTCCCGGCGCCGCACTCCCGCCCAATAGCCATCCGCTCGCGGCGCTCGACGCGCTCGCCCGCACGATTCGCACGGCCGGAATCCAGCGCGTTCGCGGCGACGTCGCCATCGACGAGCGGCTCTTCGCAACGTACAAAGGTTGGCCCGACGGGCTCGTCGCGCCGATCTGGGTGAACGAGAACGTCATCGACATCATCGCGACGCCGGCGAGCGTCGGATCACCCGCAACGGTTACGTGGCGCCCGAAGACCGCGATGCTGTCGGTCGTTTCGACGGTGAAGACCGTTGCCGCAGGTACCAAAACGCCCCCGGTCGCGGTGAAGTCGATCGGAAACGGCAAGATCGCGCTGAGCGGCGAGATCGCCGCGGATGCGAAGCCGTTGCTCGTGATTTCGCAGATCGCGGATCCCGCCGACTTCGCGCGCGTCGCGTTCATCGAAGCGCTGCGCCGCGCAGGGGTGACCGTGAGCGCAAGCGATTCAGGCCCGAATCCCGTACGCTTGCTGCCGAATCCGAGCAGTTATACACCCGCGATGATGGTGGCGCAGCACGTTTCGCCGCGGTTCTCGCAGTTCGTCAAAGTGATTCTGAAGGTCAGCTACAACCGCGGTGCGGATTTGATGGTTTGCCTCGTCGCGGTGAAAAGCGGCAGCCGCGACTGCGCCGACGGCTTATCGGCGGTCGTCAAGACGAACGACTCACTCGGTGCTTCGGCCGCATGCACGATCGGCTACGCCGGCGCCG
>JAFAHB010000221.1 GCA_019237435.1 Vulcanimicrobiota bacterium | reverse complement strand
TACATGGGACGCATCGGATTGGGAGTTGCATCCCTCGACGGAGTTTATCCCGAGCGAAGTGGAGGGGCTCGGGATGACAAGGTTAGAGTCTACGCTTTGATTCAATCGACGCAAGGAATACTCTGGCGCTCCGACGATCGCGGCGAGCAGTGGCGGCTTATGACGCGCGATACGCTCGTCAACCAGCGCCCTTTTTACATGAGCCGGCTCGCCGTCGACCCGTCGAACCCCGATGAAGTTTTCTTTTCCTCGGAAGACCTCATCGAGACGCGCGACGGCGGAAAAACGTACAGCGACGTGCTCGGCGCGGTCCATCAAGATCATCACGGACTTTGGATCTCGCGCGACGGCCGTCGCATCATCGAAGCCGACGACGGCGGAGCTCCGATTTCGAACGACGGCGGCAAGACCTGGGACTGGCGGTTTAACGTCGTGCTCGCCCAGATCTACCGTGTCGGCTACGACGCGCAGAATCCTTACCACCTCTGCGGCGGAATTCAAGACAACGATTCCTACTGCGGGCCCTCGGATTCTTTAAGCCCTTTCGGGATCGAAAACTCCGACTGGCGCGCCGTCGGTAACGATGGCGACGGCTCGTGGGTGTGGCCGCAACCCAACGACCCATCGTCGATTTGGAACGTCGGCGTCAGCCAGCTCAACGGACAGCTTGGAATTTTCGATCTGAATTCACGGCAGAACTACGACATCTCGCCCGACGTCACGGATACTAACGGGCGCGCGTTGGCCGGTCTTCCGTATCGCTCGAATTGGGAAGCGCCGATTGCATTCAGCCCTTCGACAAAACCTGTCCCGAGCGTGTCATATTTTGGCGCAAACGTGCTCTTTGCGACACGGGATCGCGGTCGCAACTGGACCGTGATCAGCCCCGACTTGACGCGCAACGATCCGAGTAAACAGCAAGTCGCGGGCGGACCGATCAATACCGACGTATCGGGCGCCGAGTTCTACGATACGATCCTGGACATCGCGCCCTCGCCGGCAGATCCGCGTTTCATCTGGGTCGGCACCGATGACGGGCTGGTGCAGCTTACCTCGGATGCTTCGCCGGCCTCGCCGCAAGCGTCGCATTGGCGCAACGTGACGCCGTCGGAGGGTCTCGTCCCCTCGTGGGGACGCGTCGATACGGTCGAAGCCTCGCACGCCGATGCGCGACGCGCGTACGTTGCAATCGATCGACACCTAATGGGGGACTCGCGCCCGTACATTCTCGTGACCGACGATTCAGGTGCGACGTGGCACATAATCGTCGGCGGCTTGCCGCGCGATGAATACGTTCACGTCGTGCGCGAAGACCCCACGAACCCGGACGTGCTCTATGCCGGACTCGAGCAAGGCGTTTGGGTCAGCCTCGATCGCGGCACGCACTGGGAGAGCTTGCGCTTGAATATGCCTTCGGTCGCGGTACGCGACCTGCGGATTCAGCCGCAGGATCACGACGTTCTCGTCGCCACGCATGGCCGCGGTTTTTGGATTTTCGACGATGCCGCCGCGTTGAGCGATCTGACGAGCGCGGTCGCCTCCGTCTCGCCCAAGCTCTTTGCGCCGCGCGCGACATACACGTGGTATCGATGGTGGACGTCGTACTACGGAACGCATCCCGATGAATGCTGTCTGGTCGCCGGCACCTATGCCGGCGAGGATCCGCCGGAGGGCGCGCTGTTGACGTACTATCTGCCTTCGGCGTCGCGCACGTGGATTGAAGTCTTCGATGCGCAAGGCCGCCGCGTTCGCTGTTTCGGCGCGCCCGGCGAAGCCGGCGTGGAGCGTACGGCTTGGGATCTCACCGAAACGCCTCCCGTTCCGTGGCTGCGCGCGCGCGAATGGAATCGTGGCGGGGCGGGACCGACCGTCGTGCCGGGCCCTTACGTCGCGGTGCTGCACGCCGGCGCCACGACGGCGTCGCAAAATCTCGACGTTCGTCCCGATCCGCGCGCGGCCTGGACTCAACCACAGTACCTCGCGCGCTATCGGTTCCTCAAAGAGCTCGACGATGAGCTTTCGGCGATCGATACCGCGCTGAACAGGCTCGATTCTATGGTCACCCTTCGACGGACTCAGGGTGACGCTGCGTATCGGCCATTTACCTCGGGTGTCGTGAACTCCGAAGATGATCAGCTCATGCCCGATCGTCTGCGCGAGCGCCTGACGACGCTGCTGGGCGTCGTCGCCCTTTCGCAGGGTCCGCCGACGCCGGCCCAGCTGCGCGAGGCCGCATCGATCCACGCTGAATTCGTTGCTGCGATGGCGACGTATGAATCGTTCTTGGCCGCGCACCATCTTCGGCCGGACTCGAAGCAGGAGGTTTGTACGTGATGCTCCTTCGACTGCTCGCTACGCTCGCGCTTAGAATGACACCGTTTCTGGCGTTATCGTTGGTGCTGATTCCAACGCAGATTGCGCGAGCCGGTACGACCGGTGGAATCAGCGGCGTCGTCGTGGAGGTCGGCACGTCGGCGCCCATTGCGGGCGCCAAAGTCACCGTGACGAGCCCTTCCCAGAGCGCGGCCGTGACGACCGACGCCCAAGGCCGCTTTGCCTTCGTTTCGCTGGCGCCCGACGAATATACGATCTCGCTGCAAAAGAACGGATACGAGCCGCTTTCGTATGCCGGTGTCGCCGTGCTTGCCGACGCGGTGCAAACCCTTACCCTGAGCATGCGCGTGGCCCTACGAACGATCGCGAACGTTACCTCGCGCAGTGGGTCGAGCCTCGTCAAGCCGGGCACGACCGCCGACGTCTATTCGATCAACGCGGCGCAGCAAGCTCGCACCGCGGTGCTCGGCGGCGGAGGCGCGCTCAACAGTGCGTATTCGGCGATTGCGTCGGTGCCGGGCGCGTACGTGCCGGCGAATCAAAACGGTTATTTGCAGGCAGTGCACGTCCGCGGCGGCGATGCGTCAGAGGTCGGTTACGAGTTCGACGGCATTCCGGTCAATCGCGCCTTCGATAACTATCCGTCGGGTTCGCTCTCGTCGCTCGGTCAGCTCGAGCTCCAAGTCTATACCGGCGCGACGCCGGCCAATGCCGAAGCGCAAGGCCTCGCCGGATTCGTCAATCAGGTGATCAAGTCCGGAACGTTTCCGGGCTATGCTACCGCGAACCTGAGTCTCGGCTCGCCGATCTTCTACCATAGCGCCAACGTCGAGGTCGGCGGCGCGACGCCCGACCGCATGTTTTCTTATTACGTCGGCGTCGGCGGATACAACCAGGACTATCGCTATGTCGATCAATTCGGCGGCGCAGCCTACGCCAACGAGTTCGGACAGCAGCTCGCCCAATGCCCCACTTCAAATCTGGCGAACTTGCCGTCGTGCTTCACCAACGGCAAGCCGAACGTCGGTCTCAGCGGTGCTCCGGGGTGGCTGCTGGGGCCGTTCGGCTTCGGCACGATCAACGCCGCCAACGTCGCCACCCGAACTTCGGTCGTGAACTTTCACGTCGCCATTCCGCATCGCAACGACGGCCTACGCGACGACGTTCAGCTGCTTTACGACAACGACGAGATATTCACGACGTTTTTCAGCTCGGTCAACGACGAAGGCTATGCGAACTGGATCAACTCGGTGGGAGCCTTTCCGCCGTACTATCTGGACTCGTATCAATATCGCGGACCCGTGGGCAGCTACTTGCCCGCCAACTATCCTTCGCTCGTGACGCCTTACTTGTATCCGTCCTCGCCGCCGCACGCGCTCTTCGGGCCTATTCCCGATCCCTACAATCAACGCGACCGCGGCTATAACGGCCAAGCTATCGTGAAGCTACAGTACCAAAAGAACTTTAGCTCGAGCGCGTACCTGCGTGTCTACGGATACACGTACTATTCCGACTGGATCGAAAACGGCCCAATGATGTCCCTCCAGCCTTATGCCTTTTACGACTCCGGTGACTACGAGATCAATAACCACACGCGCGGAGTCTCCGTGTCGTTCGCCGATCAGCTGAGCCCCCAGCACCTCCTAGAGGCCGAGGGCACGTACACGACGTCGCGAGGCGCGCGCATCTATAACGAGCAGATGTTCGACTACGCCGACAGCTTCGCCGTGCTGGTCAATCCGAACGCTCTGATGAGCGGGACCTGCTACGCGGTGATCACGCCGAAGAAAGGCGCGCCGTACACCATGCCGACGACGTGCAGCGACGGCGGCGCGAGCGGCGTGACGTATGGAAGCCTACTGCCGACGTTCGCCTCGCTTTCGGGAGTCTACTCCGGCTCGCTGCCGCCTAGCGCGAACGGGCTGAGGTGCGGCGGCGGCCCATGCGCCTATTACGCGCTCGAAAACGGCGCCTACGGCTTGAACAATACCGTAACGCCGTATTTTACGGGCTATTCGCTTACGGATCAGTGGCGGCCGAGCGACAAGCTGTTCTTCAACCTCGGCGTCCGCGTCGATAACTACGACTACGTCGGTGCGAATACGAACTTCGGCGCCGCTCGGAACTTTTGGTTCAATGCCTTCAATCAAGACACGTGCTTCGACACGCGGACGCTCACACTCGTCGATCGCAGCGCGCTCGTGGGATCGTCGGGCTGGAGCACGAACTCGCAGAGACCCTGCTCGGCATTCGGCAAACAGTACGTAAACGCCAACATGCGGAACATTCCCGGGGCATTCGATTACAATATTCCGCAGCCGCGCTTCGGCATGACCTACACGGTCAATCCCAACACGGTGCTGCGCGCGAGCTATGGCCGCTATAACGAGCAGCCCAGTGCCGCATACGAACAGTACAACGGCCTGCAACAAAACTTGCCGGACTCGCTCGCGCAGTTCTATCCGCTGGGCTTTACGACGCCGGGGCACGAGGTCGCGCCGTCGGTCTCCTACAACAGCGACCTTTCAATCGAACATCGCTTCCCCGGCACCGACATGTCGTTCAAGCTGACGCCGTTTCTGCGCCAGACGCAAGATCAGATCGAGAATTTCTACATCAACTACACGACCGGGCTGGTGTCGGGCCTCAATGCGGGGTATCAAACGTCCAAAGGCTTCGAGTTTCAATTCGACAAGGGCGATTTCAGCCGCAACGGCTTCGCCGGGCAACTCTCGTTTGCGTACACCTATGCGACCGTGACATACAGCGTGCTTCCCAACGGCACGACCGTAATTTCGCCGATCAATTCGGGCATTTCGCAGTACAACGCCTACACAGAAGCCTGCGCGCGTGGAGGAAGCGAGTACGGCAAACTGCAGTTCGGGCAAGCCGTCTGCGGCGCTACCACCAACGGTTTGCCCGCGGCGGCGTGCTACACGGCCAAAGGCGCACCCGATCCTTCCTGCAAGGCTCCCGACGCGGTCGCCAACCCATACTGGCGTTCGCCGGCGTTTTCGCTCTTCGATCCCAACGCATCGTATTTACCGTACTCGATCTTTCCCGGTCCGATCGGCTCAGGCGTCAACGCGTTCACCTATCCCTACGTCGCTACGCTCATCTTGAACTACCGGCACGACCGCTTCACGATCACACCGTCGTTTCAGTTCGTCGCGGGCAATCGCTACGGTGCACCGCTCACGACCCCCGGCATCGATCCCGCGGCCGGCTGCGGAGAACCGCTGGCCGGTTCGACGACCGGCGATCC
>JAFAHB010000218.1 GCA_019237435.1 Vulcanimicrobiota bacterium | reverse complement strand
GCGTCCGCTGATGACCGTCCTCCAACCCGAAGCGCAAGACGAGCACCTTGCGCTCGCGCTCGGTGAGGTTTTGGAGAACGTCCTGCATCTTTTCCTTGAGCAGCATGACCGAGGCCGCCTCGGCCGGCGCAACCGCCTCCTGATCCTCAATGAAATCGCCCAGATGCGAGTCCTCTTCTTCGCCGATCGGCGTTTCGAGGGAGATCGGCTCTTGCGAGATTTTCATTACTTCGCGGACTTTTTCGGGCGTCAATGCCATCGCATCGGCGATCTCTTCCACCGTCGGTTCGCGACCGAGCTCTTGCAGCAATTGGCGAGAAACCTTGATGAGCCGATTGATCGTCTCCACCATATGCACCGGAATGCGGATGGTCCGAGCTTGATCGGCAAGTGCGCGCGTGATCGCTTGGCGAATCCACCAGGTCGCGTACGTGGAGAACTTGTAACCCTTGCGGTAGTCGAACTTCTCGACGGCGCGGATGAGCCCCAGATTGCCTTCCTGGATCAAGTCGAGAAAGAGCATGCCCCGGCCAACGTATTTCTTTGCGATTGAAACGACGAGCCGCAGGTTAGCTTCGGTCAGCTGGCGCTTCGCCTCTTCGCCGCCATCGACGACTCTCGAATCGGCAGCGCCGTCGCGGCGGCCTTCGATTTCGCCCGCTTCGATCCGCATCGCCAACGACTTCTCTTGCTCCATCGAGAGCAACGGCACCCGGCCGATCTCCTTGAGATACATCCGCACGGGGTCGTCGAGCGAAAGACCGTCGGGGATCGTTTCCTCGGCCTCTTCCTCGCGTTCGGCTTCGGCTTTTTCGTCCTTCTGCTCTTCGGCGAGCTCGATTCCCGCAGCGGCGAGCTCTTCAAAAAACTCCTCGAGTTGCTCCGGACTGATCTCCTCGAGCACTTCGAAAGCTGCGCTGATCTCTTCATAGGTCAGCGATCCCTGACTCTTCCCACGAGTAATGAGCTTTTTCTTGAGTTCGTCCAGCGTTACCGCCGGGGGTTCAGCGACCGGCGCACCTCCGCTCTTCTTGCGTGCCATTGATTTTTGCTTTCACCTCCTTCCTGGTTTCATCCTTATCGCTTCAGTTTCGCGACCAGCGCCTCGAACTCTCCGCGAAGCTCGTCGGAAACCGTTTTACCGTTTGCAAGCCGCTCGTCGATCAAGTCCGAGAGCTCGCGATATCGACGCCGTTCGTCCTCGAGTCGCAACCGCTCCACCACACGCTCCAAATGCGCTCGGCGTTCGTCGGAGCCGCCGTACCGCACCGCCGAACTGCGGTCGCGCCGCCCGATCTCGGCAAGAAGATCGAGCATACCTTGGTCCTCGGCGAAAAGTCCGAAAACGTCGGCGGTTGTCGCAATCGTGCCGCCTGCCTCAGCGATCCGCTCGTAGACTCGCCGATAGATCTCATTACGAAAGCGCGAAGGGCTTATGCGCCCTGAGTACTCGGCGGCGAGTCGCGGTTCTTCGAGCAAGATGCTTAAGACTTCGCGCTCGAACGAAAGTGGCTCGACCGACGCCGCAGCGTGACGGCTTTGTGCGAACGCCGCTTTGCTTTTCGGCACGAAATTTGCGCTGTCGGCGAGGAACCGGCTATTCCGAAGGTCGTCCACGTTCACCTGCAGGCGGCCGGCGACGTAAACTCGCCATCGATCCCATTCTTCGCGCGGCGCCAAACGATGAATCAGAGCTTCCGCGCGCTGGCTCAGCCGCGCCGGCGATTCGAAACCCCCGCGCAGGTTCTCGACCTCAGCGTCGATTCTAAACTCTAATGCCGGCTTAGCCTTTTCCAAAAGCCGATCAAACGCTTCGCGGCCTTCGCGGCGAACGAAGCTGTCGGGATCATCTCCGGGTGGAACGAGCACGATGCGAACCGAGGACCCGGCGTGCTCGATTACCTTAGACGCAACATCGATCGCTTTGGTTGCAGCGGCGCCTCCCGCCGCGTCGCCGTCGAAGCAAAGGAAAACGTGATCGGCGTAGCGGTTCAACTCGGCCGCTTGCTCGGCCGTAAATGACGTGCCAAGCGCCGCCACGGCGTTTTCGAAGCCCGCTTGGTGGAGGGCAATGCAATCAAGGTAACCCTCGACGACGATCAGCGTGCGATCGTTCTGCGCGCCTCTGCGAGCGAGATTGAGGGCGAAGAGATGACGCCCTTTCGTATATACGGGGGTCGTGGTCGTGTTGAGGTATTTCGGCTCCCCGTCGCCAAGCGCGCGCCCACCGAACGCAATCACTTCGCCGGTGGTCGAGTAGGTCGGAATCATGAGCCGGTTTCGATAGAAATCGTAGTAGCCGCGCTGACCGGGCTTGACCAGGCCGGCTTTCGCGGCAGTCGGCAAATCAATTCCGTTGCGCTCGAGCTCGGTTACGAGCCCGCTCCACGAATCGGGCGCGTACCCCAACCCGAACCGCTCGATCGTCGTGGTGGAAAAGCCGCGTTCGCGGCAATAGGAAACCGCCGGCGCGCCGCGTTGGCCGCCTAGCATACGAGTAAAGTAAGCTGCGGCGACTCGGTTGGCTTCGTAGAGAGCTTCGCGTTCGCTGCGGGCGCGGGCGGCGCGGGGGTTTTCCGGCGCGAGCTCGATCCCGGCCTTAGCCGCCAGCGTGCGGACGGCGTCGCCGAAAGCAACGTTCTCGGATTTTTGAACGAACGTGATCACGTCGCCCCCGGTACCGCAACCAAAACATTTGAAGAAGCCGCGATCGGGATGAACGTGAAACGAGGGCGTCTTCTCGGCGTGAAACGGACAAAGGCCGACGAGGTCGTTACCGCGCTTCTTGAGCGGCACGTACGCGCCGATCAGCGCGGCGATGTCGACGCGTTCGCGGATTTCGCGCAGAACGTCGTGATCGTATCTCACGATATGATTTGGGACTTCTTCGAAGGCGCGGAGGTTTCCGCGTCGACGATACGCGAAGCGGTCACCACCGTGAAGCGCATCTTCGACCCGGTTCACCACTTCATCGAGTTATCCACAGCGGAGGCGCGGCTTCTCGATCTGCCCGCAATGCAACGGCTCCGCCGTTTGCGGCAGCTCGGTCTGGCATATCTTGCGTTTCCATCGGCGGAACACTCTCGCTTCACGCACGCGCTCGGCGCCCTTGCAATGGGCACGCGTGCCTTCGACGAGCTGTTCCACAACGCGCCGGAGCGTTTTGGCGAAGCGACCGAAGCGGCGTACCAGCGGCGCCTCGTTCGAGCCGCGCTATTGCTTCACGACATCGGGCATGGTCCGTTCAGTCACTCCTGTGAAAGCGTGCTCGGCATCGTGCACGAAGCAAGAACCGCCGATCTCCTCGGTTTGCCCGAGGTCGCGCGGGGCATCGCAGACCTCGACATTGAGGCTGCCGACGTCCTTGGTTTGATCGTCGGCGATACGGCTAGCCGCTATCCGGCGCTGCGCGAGCTGGTAAGCGGCCCGAATCTCGATGCCGATCGCATGGACTATCTCTTGCGCGACGCGTACTTTACCGGCGTTTCGACCGGCCGCTACGACGCGGAGCAGCTCGTCGCATCGCTGCGGGTCTTCCAGCGCGACGGGAAGCTCGTCGTAGGAATAGACCGCCGCGGCGTGGTCGCACTCGAATCGTTCGTCATGGCTCGCTACATGATGTTTGCGTCGGTCTACTTCCACCATACGACGCGAATGTTCGAGCGCATCCTTCACGACGCGCTGCGCGACCTATGGCCCGACCCGCGTGCCCTCGATCCGATCGTTGAGTTCCTGCGCTGGGACGACTTTCGCGTGCTCAACTCACTCGACGAAGAGCGCAGTGCGGCGGCTCGTGCGTTGCGCAACCGCGTTCGCGTCTATGCGGTCGCCGCCGAGTTCAACGCGGAGCGCGACTTGAGCAAATTCGAAGCATGTTACGCGGCCTTGCGCGATCGCTTCGGCGAGACAAACGTTTGGGCCGACTCGCAAGCGCAAGTGCTGCACCGGCTGCCGTTCGGAATCGGCGGCGAGAGCACGGTCTGGGTTGAAGGACCGAGCGGTCCGGTCGACGCGCGCGAAGTCTCCGATCTGATCGCGAAGCTCAGCGGCAAGGCGTACTGGCGAAAGCTTTTCGTGCGGCGTGATGCCGTCGACGTTCGCGAAGCCAGGCGAA